>NZ_CAWPRX010000058.1:0-16330 GCF_963890365.1 Tychonema sp. LEGE 07196
GAGCGGGAGAGGGGGAGAGTGGGAGAGTGGGAGAGAGTCGGAGAGGGGGAGAGAGTGGGAGAGTGGGAGAGTCGCAAAGCCGGAGATGTGGAAAATATTCCTTCTTCCCTCGGACTTCTTCCGACGGACTTACATCCGTTACATCCGTTACATCCGGTACATTGCTCGTTGCCGAACTTCCCTCGGACTTCTTCCCTCGGACTTCTTCCCTCGGACTTCTTCCCTCGGACTTCTTCCCTCTTCCTTCTACTTTTTCAACGAATGAGCTTTGTAAAAAGTTTCGAGGCTTGGCCTGTCGCCCACAAACCGCCAGTGCCAAGGTTCATAACTGACGCCTTGGCGGTTGTTTTTGGGGAAAGACATTTCAAAGCTGAAGGCGGGAGCGTTGGCTTCTAGCCATTTGAATGCTTGGGTATTGTCAAAGCTTTGACTGAGGTTAGTTTCGGGGGCGGAGCCGTCGCCAATGTCGATCGCGTAACCGGTGTGATGTTCGCTATATCCAGGAGGGGCGCTGACTTCGGCTCGCTTGGTCGCGTTTTGCCTGCGTTCGGCTTTCACGTCAAAAAATACGTGTTGTTGGTCTTCTACGGAGCGAAAGCCGGATATGGGGGCGAAATAGATCCCTGATGCGGCGGCGGCGTTAGCCATTTCTTGATATTTTGCTGCTGCGGCTTTGCGGAGTTTGATGCCACCGTCGGAGGTGACATTTACCAAGTCTGTGGCTGGTGCTTCTGGGTAAGGCAAGTGTCCCAGCAGGTTGTCTGGGATTGCGGGTTTTGATTTAGTAGTTGGACTCGCGGCCACCCCTGACGGCGAACTCGCTGCTGGGTTTTTTTGACTTTGCTCTGCCTGACTGGTGGCTGGGAAAAAGTTAAAGTTGAGGTGCAGCCAAATGCTGACCCCACAGGCTAATGCCGCCAACCCTAGCAGTTTCCAAATCAGCCCTTTTTTCTGGGACTGGCTCGATCCTGCTTCTGGGTATGGGTGGTCTCGCACTGCTTCTGGAATTTCGTCGGCGACAAGCTCCGAGGCTTGCGGGGGTTTTCTTGACAGACTAGCGTTATCCAAGCCAGCTCCACTCCTGCACTTCAATAAGGCTCAACGTTACAAATTGTAGACCGATACGGGCGATCGCACAGCTACAATTGCCGCTGAGTACATATCATCTCTTCCAGACTTCGCCCTTTCCCATCCGCCAACTCTCAAATCTGTTTTAGTTGGGCCCCGATGCCGCCCGTTTTGGTCTAACTGGTTGGTACTGGTTTATTTTAAGTGTCCTTTGCTACTTTTGAGCATAATTTCACAATTGTGCGATCGGCACATCAAACGTCCGCGCCAATTTTAGCAGAACACGAATTTGTCAGCCATTGCCTTAGCGGGCGATCGGGCATAATTTTTCAGCGTGCTGTAGCGATCGCCCGATCGAGTGGTAATCTCTGTCAGAGTCCAACCCTTGTCGGCCGCTAGCTCTGGAAACAGAGTATATTTGAGACTTTTTGAATAGAGTTTGTTTAGCAAACCCCTTAACTAATTTTATTCGTGAGTAGATCCGTCTGGCATAATTGCGCCAGTGAGCGTAGCATTTTGAAATTCTGCTCCTCCTATTTTTGCATTTGTTAAGTTAGCGCCAGATAAGTCTGCAAAACTTAACCTTGCCGCGCGGAGGTCTGCTGAAATTAGATCGGCACCACGCAGTTTTGCACCGTTTAATTCAGCTTGTCGCAAATCAGCTTCAGTTAAGTCTGCTGTCGTTAGATCGGCACTAACTAATCTTGCATCATTCAAGTTTACCTGCTTCAAATTAGCCCGACTAAAATTACAGCCGTCTAGCCTTGATCCCTGAAGTTTTGCCCCACTCAAATTCGCATCTCTAAAATCGGAACTATTCAATTGCGCTGAACTCAAATTAGCTCCTTGTAAAGCTGCTCCTTTTAAGTTAACACCGATCAAATCCCTACCAGTTAGATCGACATTTGGCAGCGATACATAAGGAGCAATTGAGTAAGCGCCCGCTTTCACAGGATCGAAATCAGTAGGAAATAAAGTTGCTTCATTATAAATCGCTCCTTCAAGCTGAATACCCTTAAAATTTGCTCGATCGAGGTTGGCTTCTAAAATGTTAGAATTACTCAGATTTGCATTTGTCAAATCAGCATTGTTTAAGTCTGCTTTTCTTAAGTATAGCCCGCTTAAGTGAGCTTGACTGAGGTTTGCAGTTGTGAATTTTGTTTGTTGACTGAGTTTAGCACCGCTGAGGTTTGCACTGTTCAACTCGGCTTCACTAAAATTTGCAGATTGTAGTTTTAATCCTCTTAAACTCGCCTTACTCAATTTTGCTTTTTCTAGTTTAGCAGATTGTAAATTAGCCTGAACAAGGTTAGCTCTTGATAAATTAGCCTGAGAAAGATTGGCTGCATATAAATTAGTCTGAGAAAGATTAGCATTGATTAAATTTGCCCCATCGAAGTTGGTACTGGATAAATCCGCCTGCTCAATGTTGGCATCAACTAAGTTTGCCCGATCCAGATTTTAGCGTTAACATCTCGCAGGGAGCCAAACCATTCGGCAAACGGAACTGTGCCATTTTGTCTAATATAACGCTTAATATCTCTGGGTTGCACTTCCATAATCTCAAGTTTTGCCGATCGCCCTAACTCACAATAAAAAACCAAATATTACCAAATTCACTTTGCTCTATGCCTCTTACAAAAATCACAAATTATCTGAACTTATCTGCATCTATCTATGTTGCATCTGGCTTGAATTTGCGGTTTAGATATCGATGACTTGACTTATGTAATACAAGTCTTTTTTCCCAAATCTTAGGATAACAGAGGTAGAACTTCCCGCTCTGTATTATCAGCCCGATCATAGTAACGAGGGGACAATTAGAATTTTTTGTACTTATCTCTATGAACTAATAAAGCCATAAAAATAATTTTGCGCTGCCTATTAACTGAATAAAAATTTGCTTGAAAACTATAAATTATTAGTTTAAAAATTGATATCTGTGAGCAATTGTGGGATATGACACCCAGTGTGGAGAATGTAGATTTTAAGTATGTTAAAAATTGCGAAATGTGAGTTATGATAGAAAGTTGGGCTGCAGCGCGCGGCTTGGTTGCAGGCGCAGCGTTTCTTTCGAGGAAAGCAGGATGCGCCTCGCTTTGACTCATTATTTTTTATGGTTTCTTTCGATGCGAAGTAAAAATAAACTTTTTTATTACGGATTTACTGTTTCTGCATTTGTTTGTTTATTTGTTTTTTTAGGCATGAGTGTCTTTTCTTTCGCGAGTTCGGCTCAAACCGAAAACAAATTTCTCTCCGCGCGGGAAAGCGATCCGATCGCAATGGGCTGGATGCAAGGTTTCCCGCCGCCCAAAGACAAGCAGTTGAAATTCGCCGACGGCTCGTTTTTCCAGTTTCCCGCCCTGCGCTGGAGCGTGGCGCACATGAACGAGTTTATGCCCGCCGTCAACGTTTCACGCGGACTGGGCGCGCCAGATCCGCTGCCTTACCGTCTCGATCCACGAATTGACTCGATCGCATTCCGCCCGCTGAATGCCACTAAAGACATGACATGGGAAGAATCGCTGTGGCAAAACTACACAGACGGCATTCTGGTTTTGCACCGAGGCTCGATCGTTTATGAAAAATACTTTGGTGCGCTGGCGGCCGACAACAAACACGCCGCGATGTCGGTGACGAAATCTCTCACCGGCACCCTGGGCGCAGTTTTGGTCGCCGAAGGCAAGCTGGACGACAACAAGCGGGTAGCCGAATACATTCCCGAACTCAAAGATTCCGCCTTTGGCGACGCTACCGTGCGCCAAGTGCTGGACATGACGACTGCGCTGCAATTCAGCGAAGAATACGCTAACCCCAAAGCCGAAATCTGGGAGTATTCCGGCGCCGGCAACCCGTTACCCAAACCCAAAGATTACAGCGGTCCCGTGGGCTACTACGCCGCGCTAAAAACGGTGAAAAAAGCCGGCACCCACGGCGAAGCTTTCGGCTATAAAACCCCCAACGCTGACGTAGCGGGCTGGCTGGTGACCCGCGCCAGCGGCAAGTCGGTGGACGAACTTCTGGCCGATCGCGTGTGGAGCAAAATCGGCATGGAACAGGACGGCTACTATTCGGTGGACGAACTGGGTACTCCCTTCGCCGGTGGCGGCTACAACGCCGGTTTGCGCGACATGGCACGCTTTGGCGAGTTGATTCGCAACCAAGGCCGCTGGAAAGGCACGCAGGTTTTGCCCGCCCGCGCGATCGAAGATATCGCAGGCGGCGGCAGCAAAGCCGCTTTCGCCAAATCGGGCCATCCCGAATTACCAGGCTGGTCTTATCGGGATATGTGGTGGCATACCGGAAACGCCCACGGCGCTTTTGCGGCGCGTGGCGTGCACGGACAAACGATCTATATTGACCCCGCAGCCGAAATGGTCATCGTGCGTTTCGCCTCCAATCCCATCGCTGCAAACAGCGCTAACGATTCGACTTCACTACCAGCTTACGAAGCTGTCGCCCAATATTTGATCGAAGGAAAATAAGTTTATGCAGCCTACAACTCTGTTCGATTTGAGCGGCAAAGTCGCCATTGTGACCGGCGGCGGCAACGGCATCGGTGCAGCCTGTTGCCGGATGCTGGCTGATTTTGGTGCCACCGTGGTTATTGCCGATTTGAAAGTAGCGGACGCCCAAAAGGTTGCCGATGAGATTGGTGCCAGCGGCGGCAAAGCTTTGGCTGTGGATTGCAACGTGCTCCGTGACGAAGATTTAATTCGTCTGGTGGAACGCACCATCGCCGAGTGGGGAAGCATTCACGTTCTGGTCAATAACGCTGGCGGCGGCGGTGCCGGCAAAGAAAGTCCGTTCGAGATTTCGCAGCAGCAGTTCGAGCGCCCCTTTCAACTTAATGTTTTCAGCGCGTGGCGACTGTCGCAACTCTGCGCGCCGCACATGAAAAAGGCGGGCTACGGTTCGATCGTCAATATGTCGTCGATGAGTTCCATCAACAAAAGCCCCGCCATCAGCGCCTACGCTGCTTCCAAAGCCGCTATCAATCACATGACGGCAAACCTGGCCTTCGACTACGGCCCGGTAATTCGCGTCAATGCCGTGGGCCCTGGAGCTGTCAGAACGGCCGCCTTGGCTTCGGTTCTGACTCCAGAGGTCGAAAAGCGAATGCTGGCCCATACTCCGCTTCAACGCTTGGGCGAGCCTGAAGACATCGCCGGAGCCGTTCTCTACTTTGCTGCCCCTGTATCTCAGTGGGTCAGCGGACAGGTGCTGTTCGTCAACGGCGGTGGTGTGCAGACGCTGGATTAAGCCTGTGCTCGCAACACTTCTCGGACACTGCACGGCTGGGATTTTATTTCTAGGCAAGTCGGTAAATGCTCGATCGGCTTGCCAGCTCTTTAGTTGCGTCTGCGGGGGCGATCGCCCCCGCCCCTAGTGGTGTTTATTATAAAAAAGATCCGTAATAATGCTGGCGTCTGTAGGTCAGGCAAAATGTCAATTCGGCAGAGCCCGATCGTCCCTTGACTGAATGCGCTACAATTATTAAGAAATTTTTAGTTAAATTCGTTTAACGTCCCAGACGCCTTATGAGTCTTCCCATTCGCAATGTAGCCATCATCGCTCACGTCGATCACGGCAAAACCACCCTTGTAGACGCTCTCCTCAGACAGTCCGGAATCTTTCGCGAAGGTGAAGACATCCCAGATTGCGTCATGGACTCCAACGACATCGAGCGCGAGCGCGGCATTACCATCCTGTCCAAAAACACCGCTGTCAGGTACGGAGAAACCCTGATCAACATCGTCGATACCCCCGGACACGCCGACTTCGGCGGCGAAGTCGAACGAGTTCTCGGCATGGTTGACGGCTGTTTGCTGATCGTAGATGCCAACGAAGGCCCGATGCCACAAACCCGGTTCGTACTCAAAAAAGCCCTCGAAAAGGGACTGCGCCCGATCGTCTTTGTCAACAAGATCGATCGCGATCGAGCAGACCCCCACAAAGCCGTCGATAAAGTTTTGGATCTGTTCCTCGAACTAGGTGCTGACGACGATCAGTGCGAATTTCCCTACCTCTTCGGTTCCGGCTTAAGCGGTTACGCCAAAAAACACCTCGAAGACGAAGGGGTAGATATGAAGCCCCTCTTTGAAGAAATCCTCGACCACGTACCACCCCCAGTCGGCGACCCCAACAAGCCGCTGCAACTGCAAGTAACCACCTTAGATTACTCAGAATACGTCGGTCGCATCGTCATTGGCCGCATCCACAACGGCACGATTAGAATCGGTCAACAAGCAGTCTTAATCACCGAAAGCGGCGCGCTTGTCAAATCAAAAATCTCCAAATTAATGGGCTTTGAAGGCCTGAAGCGGATTGATATCCCAGAATCTTCTGCTGGTAATCTTGTCGCAGTTGCCGGTTTTGCTGATGCGTATATTGGCGAGACAATTACCTGTCCCAACGACCCACAAGCGCTACCTTTAATCAAGGTAGACGAACCGACTTTGCAGATGACTTTCTCGGTGAACGATTCGCCGTTCTGCGGTCAAGAAGGTAGTTTGGTCACATCTCGCCAAATTCGCGATCGGCTAATGCGAGAACTCGAAACCAACGTCGCCCTGCGCGTCGAAGAAACCGAATCTCCCGACAAATTCCTCGTATCCGGCCGTGGCGAACTCCACCTCGGAATCCTAATCGAAAATATGCGTCGCGAAGGATACGAATTCCAAGTATCTCAACCGCAAGTAATCTTCCGCGAAGTCGGCGGTCGTCCCTGCGAACCCTTTGAATGTTTGGTGTTAGACGTACCCGAAGAAGCAGTCGGCGGCTGCATCGAACGCCTCGGTCAGCGGAAAGCAGAAATGCAAGATATGCACGTCAGCAGCACCGGCCGCACTCAAATCGAATTTTCAGTCCCCGCTCGCGGTTTGATTGGATTCCGAGGCGAGTTCATGCGCTTGACTCGTGGCGCTGGAATTATGAACCACAGCTTCCTGGACTATCGCCCCCTCGGTGGAGAAATTATCGCCCGTCGCAACGGAGTATTAATTTCCTTTGAAGAAGGAACTGCAACTACTTATTCACTGAAAAATGCTGAAGACCGTGGCGTATTTTTCATTACCCCTGGAACCAAGGTTTACAGAGGGATGATTATCGGAGAAAACAACCGAGATGACGACATGGAGCTGAATATTTGCAAGTCGAAGCAGTTGACAAACCACCGCGCATCTGGCGGTGAAGAATTGGCGCAATTGCAAGCACCAGTCGATATGAGTTTGGAGCGCGCTTTGGAATACATCGGTCAGGATGAATTGGTGGAAGTAACACCGAAATCAATTCGCTTGCGGAAGTTGTCCAAGAAGTTGGTCAAACGCTAAAACAAACTATTTTTAGGGTGGGGTATAAATCCCCATCCTAAAAATCTCACTGTCAACTGTCAACTGTCAACTGTTTTTAAGGTCTATGGCAATAATTACGATTCAAGTTGATGAAAATATTAAGACAGCGTTTGAAGAAGCTAGTCTTAACACTCAGCAAGAGTTAAGTTCGATTATTCAATTGTTTTTTAGACAAAATTTACACAACAAAACTTTAACCCAGGTTATGACAGAGATTTCTGACCGGGCAACCGAGCGAGGCTTAACATCAGAAATATTACAAGATATTTTAGCAGATAATAATGACGAATAGATTTGTGGTGGACACGAATGTTTTAATCAGTGCTTTACTGTTTAACACCTCAGCCCCATTTCGGGCGATTGAGTTGGCATAAAAACAAGGGATAATTTTATATTCTGAAGCGACTTTAAATGAATTAGAGCAAGTTTTGAATCGGAAAAAGTTTAACAAGTATCTTTCTTTAGAAGATAGCCAATTGTTTTTATTGAAATTTATCAGTTCATCCCAATTAGTTTCTATTACATAAAACCTCACTGTTTGTCGAGATGAAAAAGATAATAGGTTTTTAGAGTTGGCTGTTAGTGGTAATGCCAATGTAATTGTTACGGGTGATTTGGATTTATTGGTATTAACTCTTTTTCAAGGAGTCGAAATTGTTACTCCCGATATGTTTATTGAGAGATTTAGTTAATGCCATAATTACATGGCACGTCTTTAAACTGAAAACGCTATAATTATCATAATCTAAAATAAGCAAAAACGATGTCAACAGTTTATCGTTTAAAAGCCAGCGAACTAAATAGTAACTTTTTAGAACAAATCAAAGCGATTTTTGGAGATAAAGAGATTGAAATAAGTGTTTCAGAATGCGATGAAACCGACTATCTTTTGAAATCGGAAGTCAATAAAAACAAACTGTTGAAAGCAATTGAAAATGTTAAAGACAGGCAAAATTTAGTTGAAATCGATCTACAGGATTTACAATGAGCAGAAGAATTATTTTTGAATATTCTGCTTTTGCAGATTTTAATAAATGGGCAAAATCAGACAAAGAAAATTATCGCAAAATTGTATAATTGATTAAAAATATAGATCGATCGCCCTTTGAAGGATTGGGCAAACCTGAACCTCTGAAATAGGAGTTAAATGGCATTTGGTTTTCTGTTTTGTTTAAGTTTTTCTACTTAGTTAATGATATAATATCAAACTTTCCTTTTATAGAAAAATTTGCACCTAGTGACCCTAGTATACGATCGCGCGATCGACTAACCCCCACAATATGTTTTAATAAAAAATTGAGCAAAATCCAAACAAAGCCAGCCATGAGTCCAAAATCCATAGCCGTAATCAACTTCAAAGGCGGAGTCGGAAAGACCACCGTCACTTGGAGTCTGGGAAATATTATATCCCAAGGAACAGACTTAGAAGTCTTGATGTTAGACTTAGATCCGCAAATGTCCCTCACAGAGGCGATCGGGCTTAACGAAAATACAGGTCATTTAGATGATAAGTTTGGTAAGTGGTACGAACAATCTCTGAAGCACAGACTCACAATTTACGACGCCCTCGAAGTCTTTAAAAAAGCCGGACAAAACTTTAAATTTCCCGTTGGCTTCGACACGATTTATCAGATTGACGAACAATTACATTTTATCCCTTCAGTTGAAGAACTGTATTGGTTGGATTTAGATGGATTTGAGGGAAAAAGTGTTAAAGACTTCATCCGCCAGTTCAGTGGCAAAATCGCCAACTCTCCCAATCTCCCCAAATACGACTTGATGCTTTTTGACTGTTCGCCTTCCTTCAGTCTCCTCACCTATAGCGTACTCTCTTGCTGCGACTTAATATTAATTCCCGTAAATCCCGATTATTTTGGTTCTAGGGGATTGAGTTTAGTTTTAAACTCTCTCCAGAAACGGATTGAACCTTATCCGTTTCCCAAGATAGCAGTGTTTATGAATAAAGCTAAAACCTATGGAGGATTGCTGACAAATGAAGTTCAGTTTTACATGAGAGAAGTCAAGAGACTCTGCGCTGAAATATCAAAAGACAATAACATAGAAGTGAGATTTTTGGAATCGACGATTCGGGAAAGCGTCGGGTTGAAACGGGCGATTAATGAGGGAGAACTGCCGCGAGAATTAGTTAGAGAGTTTGAGCAACTGTGGCGCGAGTGTGAGGCGTATCTGAAATGATTAAAAAAGAAATATTTGGTGCTAATGAGCAAGAAAGCGGGGGGTTAGTTGATGAAATTGGTGAACTTAAGGAAATCTTGCGGGAGGTTTCCAAAAAATTAACCAGGATTGAGGCTCAAGTTAAGCGGGGAGTGCTTTCTGCTGGGTCTAAAAATTCGCAATTATCTACGGCTGCTGATGTGAATAAGCCGGCTAATTTATCGGCAGGAAATGTTTTAGAAGTTTATGAAGAACTGCGTTTGCAAGCTAAGAATGGTCGCGAACTAGAGGTAAGGCAAAAATTGTCGGCGATGAGTGCAACTGACTTGAATTTGATGTGTTGCGAGTTGGGGATGCCACCCAGTAGCAAGAATCCATCTCGAAAAAAAATGTTTGAGCTAATTATTGGTAGAATTAAACAGAGTTTGATGCTGTCGCGACATATCGATCGACAAACGCTGTGAATGGGGCAAACAGGGAATGGGGCACACAGGGAATGGCATACACAATAAAAACGGCTCGTAGTGCATCCTGGTGTCCCCTTTCATGCTGCGGGTTCAAGCCCGCACTAGGAACCTGGCTTAATGATTGTATTTGTTCGACTGGAGATGATATTAGAGCGTTTCCGATATAACGTTGCTCAAATTGGAGCCGATGCAATAATCTTTTTCTCCTTTAATTGGTGGTGAACCTCCAACTCATCTCCCTGAAGTTCCAAGTGTTTTTCATCCTGCACTTGTTTGTCAATTTTGGGCAACTTTAAAATCGCCCCAGCCAAAACCCAGTAATACACCGATACTGGATCTACATCCAGCGGATAGTATTGAGGATTGATCGTAATAAATCCCACAAAAACCCAAAAACTAGCTCCGTAACTCCGCAAATTTTTGTCTTTTACAGCACGGTAAGCTCGAAAAGTTAGAAAAGCTAAGTGTAAAAGCATGATTTGAAAAGCAATCATTCCCGGATAACCTAGTTCGTACATCAACTTAGGTTGGAAAGTCTCAATTAGCTGCGTGAAACCAAAGATCCGCGTTGAGTTAGTAGCTCGTCCCACACCTCTACCGAGAGGTTTGTCAATGATAAAATTGTGGCTCTGCTCGAACTGATTAAACAGAAATTGCTGGGGCGGTGCAGCATTCCAGCGGTCAACAAAACTCTCCCACCGCTGTTCGACAACTCCCGGATTAGTTGCTGCACCGAAAAACAGCAGAATTGCCAATCCTGCACCGATGGGAATAAATCTTTTGAAATTAACAAATTGACCCGTGAGAACGAGCAGGATAGCGGTGGTAGCTGGAACCATAACTAAAGCTGCTCTTTGACCGGAAATAACTGCATTGGCAAATACTAATGCCATGCCAAATAAACCGATAACTCGCCACCAGAATGAAGGATCGCAAAAGGCTGAAGCAAAAGTTAAAAAAGCATTAGAAATTAAAAACCAAGCCCACTGCCAAGGGGCTACAAAAGTTCCCGGTAAACGGATAAACTTGACTTCGGGACTGAATACCAGAGAACCTCCGACAAAACATCTAGCTTGCAGCGTGGCTTTATATAATTCTTCTCCGGTCATTCCTCTGGTGCCGGCGCACTTGCCGCTTTGCAGCAACAGGTATTGAATCAAACCGAGAAGACAGCAGGCGATCGCCAAAACTACGTGCATTCTACCAAAAAACACCAAATCCTTTTTAGTACGGATCAGATAATAGGTACAAGCAATCAGCGGTATGTAACCTATCAATACTTTTAAGCCGAGAATTGCTTGCAGAATGGGTTTGTCGCCCTTCATCGGGTGGAGTTGCATTTCCCCGTTGACAAAAATTAAAGTCAGCATTGCCATCATCAACAGGATGCTGAAGGTTGAAAGCATTTCTTTCGGAATAAACAGGGGTAACTGTTTCTTTTTGCAGCTTTGAATGAGGCCGATGAGAGCGGGTATGTAGAAAGCATCTTTGGCTACTTGAAATGCAGCATTTCCGCCGCCAATTGCGTAAGTAATTGTACCGCTAAAAGGGAGGTAAATTAGAAAACTCCACAAAGCTTGACGGGGGTATTTGTAGGAAAACTGCAAGATGGCTACAGCAACGCCTCCTGCAATCGCAATCTTAGGGCGGGCTACAAATAACAGGGGGATGCTGACAGCAAAGCTGACCAGGCAGCAAATGACGATCGCCTGTACTAATTCATTGCGCTTTTCGGAAGTTTTGCGTTTTTGTGCGGCTACTTCTTTTTTGCTGAGTGCTGTTGTTTTTTCGCTGTGCTTGTGTTTAGATTTTTTGGATTTGCGCTTGGTTTTCAACATAACTTCTAGAAGGGATTTATGTAGAAGGCTGAAGGCACTCTGATGTAGCAGGCTAGAGATTTATAGCATTTCTCATAAAGATGAGGTGCTGCTGGGCATAGGGCATACCTCACTTTCTTGACAACCGCTATAGAAGGTAGAATTAATAGAATCAAAAATATTTTGGTAAGTGTGGTTATTTATTCTTAAAGTCGATCGCGCGCCAAAAGATCGATCGCGATTGTGCGCCTGACTGGGGCGGGCTTAACTGACACTCGCGACCTTGTAAAATATGACGGCTGCATCATCTATAATGTACAAATCTCGAAAGCATAATTTTAATCGATCGCTGAAACTGAATATGAAGTTAACAAAATTTGTATCGATCGCCACTGCCCTGTTTTTAGGAGCAAGCGCCAGCATATTATCTAGCAACAGTAAAGCATTGGGGGCCGAAAAAGTTGTCCTGACATTTGGCCCGATCGCACAAACCATCAATATCAGCGACTTAGAAAACTTTGCTAAAAACGGCACGACGACACCAACCATCAAACAAATTATCGGGTTCTCCAAAATGGACCCACAAGTGCTGCAGGGATTGATGAGTCTAGAAATCGGTTTAAAGCCCGCTATTCTGGCGAGGGTAGTTTACAGCACCCCGGGAGAAAAAATTACGGACGAAATCGGTCAAGCAATTCGGACTCACCGCCGCACAGAAAGCGGCAAAGCCCTGCGGGCGGCGGTGATTCTGGCATCCGGCGACGACGGTAGGCTGTCGCTGCTAGAAATGCTGAAAAAGTATCCTCTGCCGGAGGTTTACGTAGATGTTGCCAGCCTTGCGGCCACAGTTGGGAAAGTTCAAGGTTTGGTGGGGAACGTGCAAAGCCTGCTGCAAGAGTCGATGCGCCAGACAACTCGGACAACTCGCACCGAAACTCCGATCGCACCTCGTCCCAGCCTTCCGCCAACAACTCCGCCTCCGGCACGTCGTCCCGCACCCGTAACCTTACCAGCACCTGCACCGCAGCCTGCGAGCCCTGTCAGAGGACTTTGGTAAGAAACGAAAATTTAATAATTTAAGAACCTCCTACAGTCTTCTCTCTTGCTTGTAAGTTTCCAGAGCAAAGGAGGCAGAGTATCGCCTATCTGCATTACCAGGCTCTTCCTGGTAACGAGCAAACGAGCAACGAGCAAATGGGGACTTGGATTCGGAGCGATCGAGCCAATTGGATTTTGGGCGATCGCAATCATTTTTTCTTCAGCAATTTTTTAAGCAACTTAGGAACCTCCGAAGGCCGAGCCGCCACGGGTATTTCCGCCTCTTCAAAGGCAGCCATTTTGTTATCGGCCTTAATTCCAAAGGCTTTCTGCGCTGCAGCGCGAGAACTGATCAAAATGCCGGCGTGCCCCAAAGACGGGCCCTTGGGAACGTAGTGTCCGGCGAGATAAGCAACTACGGGTTTGTCTATTGCCGAAGCGATGTAAGAAGCTGCAGCTTGTTCGCTCCAGCCGCCCGCTTCTCCCACCAACACTATCGCCTCCGTACAGTCGTCTTCGTCCAAAATTTGCAGCCACTGCATAAACGACGAACCCAGAATCGCGTCGCAGCCAATACAAACCGCCATCGACTGCCCCAATCGGGCCCCAGTCAGTTCGAGAGCAATTTCGTAAGTCAAAGTGCTGCTGCGGCTGATGACCCCGATCGAACCGGGAGTGTAGAATTCTTTGGGGTGAGTGCCCAATAGCAGTTTGTCGGGGACAATAATCCCCGGACTGTTTGGTCCGATTAACAAAGTTTCGGTGGCCTCTGCTTTTCTGACTAAGCGCACCATATCCAGAGGAGGCACTCCCCCGGTGACGATCGCAATTTGCCGAATTCCTGCGGCGATCGCTTCTTGAGCCGCATCCAGCACCGAATAACGGTCTACCAAAATTACCGCAGTGTCAACGTTACCCACTGCCGCCACGGCTTGTTCTACCAAATCAAAAATCGGAATTCCCTCCACCTCCTGCCCGCCTTTACCGGGACTGACACCGGCGACTACATTAGTGCCGTATGCTTTCATCATCAGGGCGGTGCGGGTTGACGCTGGAGATTCTGTAATGCCCTGTACTAGGACTTTGCTTTCAGGAGTTAAATTCATTTTTTGCCATTTGACCGAGAAATTGGGATACAAGCCCCGTCCTTTTAGGACGGCTTTGTGCGATAATTTAGGTGGTTGAAATCCCCACCTAAGAGTGCAGCGATATATACTCATCAGAGTTGAAACCGGGACTGCTCCAGTAATAGGGAAAGACTGAAGGGCAATGGTTAAAATCCAACCTGGAAGCAAAACAAAAGTATTGTTAATATTCCCAAAAAAAACGATACATATTAGTCGCCATAGGGCATTAGGAGACTCTAAACGGACAGGGAGGGACTGTAAGACTACCTTGGTAGCAGGACTCGTTGAAGTGTCAAGAATCCCCGCTCGTTTACGACGGGGAGTATGTCAAAGTCCTTGACACTCGTCTTTTGCCGATCGACTGCCGCTACTTGGCCGAGGCTACAGAAGCGGCCGCAGCCCGATCCAAACTGCTAACTAGCTGCACCGGCAACTCTCCCAAACGCTTTTTTACAGCATCAGAATCGATATCTACCAGACGCAGCACAACTTGGATGTGGCGGTTGGCGCGAGCTTTCCGTTCCAAATAGCCGGCTACTGCGGCGGTGATTTCCTCAGTCTTGGAGGCGCGGGCCAAAATATTTACCAGTATCACCTTAACGTTTTTATTTTGAGCGACTAACTCCAGGGCCAATTCCGCGCGATCGCGCAGGGCATTTGCTGTATCGTAGGGGTTTAGAGAACCCATATTCACAAAATTAGCTGGTTTTCCTCCTTGGTGGGCTACAGCATCCAAAGTTGCCATTGTCAGGCCCATTCCGTTGCACAAAATCCCGATATTCCCATCTAGTTCGATTAATTGCAAAGATTCGGAATTCGAGATTGGGGATTGAGATTTTGCGTCAAACTCCGGCAAGTGCTGGGCCGGAGAGTGAGAATTGTGACTCGCGCCCGCATGGGAATTTCTCCTGTTTCCTACGAACCCGCTGCTTTGGTTTTTACCCGAGAGTGCGGCCAAGTCTGGATGCCGCCCCAAAGCATCGTCATTGGCGCTGACTTTACCATCTAAAGCCATTACCTCTCCCGTAGGACTGATGCCGAGAGGATTGATTTCTACTAAATCTAAATCTTTTTCGACAAACAGTCGGTACATTTTCTCGACGATCGCGCTCACCGATTGAATCAAGTCTCCCTGCAATCCCATTTTCAGCATCAAACGCCGCGCGTAGAATGGCGAAAATTCTTGGTCTACCGCAACTTGCTGCATTTTGTCGATCGACCCTTCAACATCCATACCTCCTTCTCTCGAACCCAGAAGTACCGGGCGTCGCGCTACGGGGTCTAGGAGTACGGCCAAGTAAAGTTCTTGGTCAGCGTTGTACTTAGCTTCGGCCAGCAGGACTTGGGGATATTCAGACTCGATCGGCAAATTAAAAATTGTTTGAGCAGCAGCAACTGCATCGATCGTATTTTCCACAAATTTAATACCACCCGCCCGGCCTCGTCCCCCAGCGCGCACTTGCGACTTGAGTACAACTGGGTAGGGAATTTTCAGTCCCTTGAGATCGGCGGGATTGTCAATCCGTTGTGATGGCAAAATCGGAATTGCCATCTGACGGAATAAAGATTTAGCTTGATACTCTAACAAATCCATTTTAAATCACGGGTGATATCATGTCCGGTCTATCGTCGTAACAAAAACGGCTCGTAGTGCGTCCTGGCCTAGGCTCCCGTATTGCGGACTTTCACCGCAATACGGGAACCAATTTTATCGTTGTGAATCCACCGGATGCGATATGACTGGTAGTTGGCAACAAGCAATTCGCCGTAATTGGCAATTCATAATTATTAGATAATAATTGGCTTTTTGTCAAGTCAAAATTCAAATATTCTGGCTTTTAACTTTTATTTTTCAACTTATGTATAGCCGATTACTTATTTGCTACCGCTCGCCCATCGCCGATTACTTAATCGGTTTTGGAGTGTTTTTGGCGATCGATAAATTGCCAAATTCCACTGTCCGATCGGGCGGCGATATATAACCTTCGCAAAAAAGATGTTCCGCAACCGATTTGCACTTGCCGTCAGTCGATTTTAAATACTTCGGCTTCTCTAGTCATTAGTCATCAGTCATTAGTCATTAGTCATTAGTCATTGGTCATTAGTCATTAGTCATTAGTCATTGGTCATTAGTCATTGGTCATTAGTCATTAATCATCAGGCAGAAGAAGGAAAAACGAAGAAGGAAGAAGGAAGAAGAGATATAGCGGTTCTCATAAAAGTGAGGTATGCTTTTAGGCCCGATGCCCGATGCTTTTAGGCCCGATGCCCGATGCTTTTAGGCC
>NZ_CAWPRX010000059.1:0-16240 GCF_963890365.1 Tychonema sp. LEGE 07196
CTCCAGGAGTTGCTGCAACGGTTGACTGCAATTCTCGCTATGTTTATCTTGACCCCTACGAAGGTGCAAAAGCGGTAGTTGCTGAAGCGGCGAGAAATTTGAGTTGTGTTGGTGCTGAACCTTTGGCTGTTACGGATAATCTCAATTTTGGCAGTCCTGAAAAGCCTGTTGGATATTGGCAGTTAGCGTCTGCTTGTCGGGGAATTGCTGATGCTTGTCGCGAGTTGGGAACTCCTGTTACTGGCGGTAATGTTTCTCTTTACAATGAAACGGTTGATGCTGGGGGGAATCCTGTACCAATTTATCCGACTCCGGTCATCGGAATGGTGGGGTTGATTGCAGATTTGACGAAGATTTGCGGCCAAGCTTGGCAAAAAGAGGGAGATTTCATTTATCTGCTGGGAATTGGGGATGTATCGGAAAATGCTCAGGTGCAAACTTCGCCGACTTTGGGCGGTTCGGAATATTTGGCTGCTGTTCACGGTACGATCGCGGGTAAGCCACCAGTTATAGATTTTGATTTGGAAAGACGAGTGCAAAAAGCTTGTCGGGATGGCATTGGCAGCGGTTGGGTACGCTCTGCTCACGATTGTGCGGAGGGAGGAATCGCGATCGCCCTGGCTGAATGCTGCATTTCTGGTAAACTTGGTGCCAAAATCCACCTTTACCCAAATTCGGCACAGTCTCAGCGTTGGGATGAATTGCTATTTGGCGAAATGGGAAATTGTATTTTAGTTTCGGTAAGTCCTGAAAATGATGCTGCTTGGACATCCTACTTGCAGGAGAATTTGGCCGGTAAGTGGCAGAAAATCGGCTTGGTTGGTAGTACCGAATCGTCTTTGCGGGTTTTTACTACCGACAAGGAGCCGTTAATTGAGGTTACGATCGCAGAACTGGGCGATCGATACTACAATGCCATTGAACGCCGCATAGCTTCTGCCTGAAAGGTTGCACAAGCTGGAACGGATATTAGCCGCCTAACTTAATTAGTGGAGATAGCAAAATTTTAGACTCTAGTTGGGCTCCGGTGATTCCTCTGTTGGGGAGTAAACCTAAAATCTAAAATCTCAAGTGGAGAGAGTAAAATTTTAGACTCTAATCGGGCTCAGCTAATTCCTCTGTTGGGGAGTAAACCTAAAATCTAAAATCTAAAATCTAAAATCGAATGACAGATCCGTGGCAACATTAAGGGAGTGTTAAGTTATACGGCATCTTCCCCAACCAAACGCACCGGTGAAATTGCCCCGCTTACGTACCGTCCCCATTACATACAAGCCAACCCAATCTATGATTCCCAACCATTCCTTCGAGGCTGACGAGCATTCTAGCAAACCCGATAAGCCAGAGGAAGCTTGCGGCGTTTTCGGTATCTACGCACCGGGTGAAGATGTAGCCAAGTTGACCTACTTCGGTTTGTATGCTTTGCAGCACCGGGGTCAGGAATCTGCAGGAATTGCCACCTTTGAGGGTGAAACAGTCCATCTGCACAAGGATATGGGACTGGTTTCCCAAGTCTTCAACGAATCGAATTTAGGTCACTTGCCGGGTAACTTGGCCGTTGGACACACTCGCTACTCTACTACGGGTTCGTCGCGAGCGATCAACGCTCAACCTGTGGTAGTCGAAACCCGTTTGGGAAGTCTGGCTCTAGCACATAACGGGAATCTTGTCAATACTAAAGAATTGCGGGAAGAATTGCTGTCTCGCAACTGCGAGTTTGTCAGCTCGACGGATTCAGAGGCGATCGCAGTGGCGATCGGTTCGGAGGTAGACAAGGGTAAAGACTGGCTCGAAGCAGCGATCAGTGCCTTTGGTATGTGCCAAGGAGCCTTTAGTTTGACGATCGCCACCCCGATCGGCGTGATGGGAGTCCGCGACCCCCACGGCGTTCGCCCGCTGGTAATTGGCACTCTCCCCACAACTCCGGTACGGTACGTTTTAGCGTCGGAAACTTGCGGCTTAGATATTATCGGTGCTGAATTTTTGCGGGATGTAGAACCGGGGGAATTAGTTTGGATTACAGAAGAAGGTATGGCTTCCTTCCACTGGAGCCAGCAGCAAAAGCGCAAACTTTGCATCTTTGAAATGATCTATTTTGCTCGACCTGACAGCATTATGGAAGGTGAAAATTTGTACAGCTACCGACTGCGGATCGGACGTATGTTGGCAGCAGAATCTCCCGCTGATGCTGATATAGTCATCGGCGTTCCCGATTCTGGAATCCCGGCGGCGATCGGCTTTTCTCAAGCTTCCGGCATTCCTTACGCCGAAGGATTAATTAAAAATCGCTACGTCGGGCGCACTTTTATTCAACCGACTCAGGCCATGCGGGAGTCAGGAATCCGCATGAAACTCAACCCTCTCAGAGATGTGTTGGACGGAAAGCGAGTAATCATTATCGACGATTCGATCGTGCGCGGCACTACCAGCCGCAAAATCGTCAAAGCCTTGCGGGATGCGGGCGCGACCGCAGTACACATGAGAGTTTCCTCGCCGCCGGTGACTCATCCTTGTTTCTACGGAATAGACACCGACAATCAAGATCAGTTGATTGCTGCTACCAAGTCAGTCGCAGAAATCGCCACTCTAATGGAGGTGGATTCCTTGGCTTTCTTGAGTAGAGAGGGAATGCTGAAGGCGACTAACGAAGATACGAAAAGTTTCTGTTCGGCCTGTTTCACGGGCGATTATCCGATCGACATTCCAGAAGTGGTAAAACGGTCTAAGCTGATCTTAGAAAAGGCTGCGACCTAGAAAAACCAAACGCTAGAAAGCGATCGCGCATCAGTCGATTTAAGATTGACTTGTTCGCGCGTGCGGAATGTGAGTCCGCACGCGCGAACAAATTCCGATCGAGTGTCAATCGACCGGATATGATATGACTTGCAGCGCAGTCAATCTAGGAGTTTGAACGAAAATCTAAAATGCTTGAATTCTCGACAATTTTTGGGGGATTTCATCCATTTTTGAGCGATCGCTTTCAACAATTTATGAATTTTAAAAATTTTCTGAAAAGTCTTGCCAAGTGTGTGTAGAAATGTTAAATTAACTTAGCTATTGCAACTCTTGCAGAATTAGTGAATTGTAGCGAATTGCCAGTTGGGTAGAACTTGCGGGAAACCCAAGACTCGGATTTGAGGTTTGAGATTCAATAAAAAATCTAAAATCTAAAATCTAAAATCGCTCGGCCTTCCCTACACTATCGTTAACAATTCCTGCCGGAAGCGCTATAGGCCACCTGCGGACTGGAGGTACTGCCTCCAGAAGTGCGATATCAGATTAAAATCGCATTTCGTAACTAACAACGAACACAGGAATTTTTTTTAGATAACAGGGTCGATCGCACTAAATTTTCCCACACAAGTATTTGACAAGCCAACTTGCTTGAGAATCGCGGGAAGGCTATTCATGCGAACTAAAGAACTTTAGAAACCCTTGCAGAGTAAAAAATATGGCTCCTTGCGAGCCCAAAGTGAAAGTTAAAAGGCGAAATGCGGTTTCTCAAGTCAGCTTAAATCGGAAACTTCGTGCAATCAAATACTCTTCTCAATCCGCCGAGCGATAAAAGCTCATCCTCCCGTACAAAAGAGTTACCTTTTACTCTTCAAGATGTTAAAGCAGCCATTCCAGCCCATTGTTTTGAACCCTCGACAGGGAAATCTCTAGCTTATTTCTTTTTAGATATTGGCATCATCGCAGGTTTATATGCGATCGCCTACAGCCTCGATTCCTGGTGGTTTTATCCAATCTTTTGGTTGATGCAGGGAACCATGTTTTGGGCGTTGTTTGTAGTAGGCCACGACTGCGGGCACGGTTCATTTTCTAAGAAAAAATGGCTGAACAACCTGATCGGACACCTCTCCCACGCTCCAATTCTCGTACCCTTCCACGGTTGGCGGATCAGCCACAGAACCCACCACGCGAATACAGGCAGCTTGGATAACGATGAAAGCTGGTATCCGGTGTCGGAAAGCAAATACAATCAAATGCCATGGTATGAGAAGCTGGGACGCTTTTATTTGATGTTATTTGCCTATCCAATTTATCTGTTTCGCCGATCGCCCGATCGGGTAGGTTCTCACTTCATGCCCGGTAGCCCGATTTTCCGTCCTTCCGAAAAATGGGATGTGTTGACGAGTTCCGCATCCTTGGTATTGATGGTAGGCTTTTTAGGCGCATTAACCTACCAATTTGGTTGGTTGTTTTTACTCAAGTTCTACCTGGTTCCCTACGTAATCTTCGTAATGTGGCTGGATTTGGTAACATTCCTGCACCACACAGAAGCCGATATTCCTTGGTATCGCGGAGATGACTGGTATTTCTTGAAAGGTGCGCTATCTACGATCGATCGCGATTACGGATTCATCAACTCCATCCATCACGACATCGGCACCCACGTCGCCCACCACATTTTCTCGACAATGCCGCACTATCACTTGAAGGAAGCAACCGAAGCAATTAAACCAGTGTTGGGCGATTATTACCGCAAATCAACCGATCCAATTTGGAAGAGTTTTATTCGCTCTTACTGGGATTGTCACTTTGTCTCCGATACAGGTTCTGGGGTTTATTACGAATCGCCTAACACTCGGCCATCGTCCGAAGTTAAGTAGCTTCAACTAGACAATAAAATACCCCAAGGACTCACTCTGGGGCGATCGGAAACCGGGTTTTTTTGACAATAATTCTTCGCACTAACCTGTAGATTAACTGAAAAACCCGCTGTATGGGCCCTCGCGTGCGTCAGCCCTGACGTAAAAACCAGACTTCTTAAAAGAAACCTGGTTTTTTCATTTTTTGTACTCGTTATATCAAGTCCGATCGATTACCATAACAAACACGGCACGCGCGATCCAATTTATTGCTATCAATCGATCGGACACACCGTACAAACTGCCGTCTTCCTATCGATCGAATATTTAGCCAATAAGCCTATTCTGTAAAAAACGATCGAACGTTGCGCGATCGGGCATAGCAGCTTGAGCGCCCGCTTTCGTTGCACACAGAGCGCCCGCTGCTGCGCCCCACACCACTGCTTCGCGGAGCGATCGACCGCCATCTAAAGCACAGGCCAATCCGCCGTTAAAAGCATCGCCAGCAGCCACAGTGTCGATCGCCTCCACAGCAAAAGCCGGCACAAAAAAGCTCTCATCTGCAGTCACCGCCACCACCCCGCGATCGCCCAATTTGACAATAACATTTTCGACACCGCGTTCCTGCAACTGTTTAGCCGCTGCCATCGCCGTTTCCGTGTCATTCACCGCAAAACCGACTAACTGGCCAGCTTCCACTTCATTCGGCGTGATAATGTCAATTAGCGGATAAAGTTCGATCGGCAAATCCCCCACAGCCGGTGCAGGATCGAGAATCACTCGCACCCCCGCTTCACGGCCAACTCTAGCAGCTTTTCGGACAACTTCCAGGGGAATTTCTAACTGTAATAGCAGCGATGTAGATTGGGGCAACAGTTTTTTCAGACATTCTATATCTGCTGCACCAACATTGTTATTCGCACCCGGAATCACAATAATGTTATTTTGACCGCTATCATCTACCGCGATAATTGCCACACCCGAATGAGTGGTTTTATCTATCAATACATTCTCTGTATTTAAACCATAAAATTGTAAATTAGTCAATAATTCTTCAGCAAATTTATCATTGCCGACGCGACCGACGATGTGGGTACAAGTTCCAAGACGCGCGGCGGCGACAGCTTGATTTGCTCCTTTGCCGCCGCCGGCCGTCAAAAAATTGCTACCGATAATAGTTTCCCCCGGCTGCGGTAAACGGGGAGTTTTTGCTGCTAGGTCAATATTGATACTGCCGAATACGATGATACTCATTGGGAATTGTTGACTGTTGACTGTTGACTGTTAACTGTTGACTGTTAACTGTTGACTGTTGACTGTTGACTGTTGACTGTTGACTGTTAACTAATAACTAAGCTGTTGCGGCATTTAAATTGTATGTCAAAAGAAATAAAACTCTTGTGGGATGGGCATCATGCCCGCCCTGAATATAGGATTCAAAGGCGCGACAACTTAACAACTAATAATCACCAACTAATAACCAATAACTAATAACTAATAACTAATAACTAATAACCAACAACCAACTGCCAACAACCAACTGCCCTCAAACGTGTTACAACAGTTATGGTCTTCACCGGTCAATTCAATGGCTGCAATTACTTTCGATCGCAATCCCCGTGTCCTGCTAGTAGAAACAGACGAAGTTCTCGCCGGACACTTGAGTCTCGACTTAAAATCTTCAGGCTACGAACCGGTAATAGCTTCAAATACCGCCGCCGGCCAACATTTAGCCCGTGAATTGCAGCCAGCTTTGATTGTAATCGATCGCATACTCGGCCCTGAGTCGGGACTGTCGCTGTGTTCTCACCTCCGAAGCAGCGGCAATCGGGTACCGGTGTTATTATTGATCGGTCGTGATACAGTTGACGATCGCGTGGCTTGTCTGGAAGCTGGGGCGGACGATTATTTTCTCAAACCTTACCGCACTGACGAGTTTTTGCACTTGGTACGCTTGTATTTGCAGCCGGAACGCCCCAGCAGCGAACAGTTGAGGTTTGGCGATTTAGTTTTGGATTTGGCTTCTAGGCGCGCCCTCCGCAACGGACGGACGATCGACCTGACGATGAAAGAATTTGAGCTGCTAAAGTATTTGATGGAACATCCCCGCGAGGTTTTGACTCGGGAACAAATTCTAGAGAATGTTTGGGGTTACGACTTTCTGGGCGAGTCGAATGTGATAGAAGTTTACATCCGCTATCTGCGGCTCAAGATTGAAGATGAAGGCGAAAAACGCTTGATTCAGACGGTGCGGGGTGTTGGCTACGTGATGCGTGAAGCTTGAAGCAGTCATTAGTCATCAGTCCTTAGTCATTAGTCAGTTGTCAGTTGACAGTTGTCAGTTGTCAGTTGTCATCACTCAACGCAGTCAACAGTCAACAGTCAACAGTCAACAATCTAAAATCATTATGAGTTATTTCGCTACTTTCCTGAATATTGGGGTAATTATATTTTTGCTGGCATGTTCGCCGGCTTTACCTGTCGCGGATGCTGGTGTTACTGGCATTTTAGCCTCGCAGTCTCCGACGGCGACAACATCGGGTCAAGTGCTGCCTATTTCTGCTAGAGCTCGGATAGCCGATCGCCAGATCGAACTCGAAGTCGCTAAAACATCGGAACAACAGGCTATGGGTTTAATGTACAGAACTTCTCTGGCCGATGACAGAGGAATGCTGTTTGAGTTTAAACCGGCGCGGTGGGTCAATTTTTGGATGAAAAATTGCCAGATTTCTCTGGATATGATTTTTCTGCGGGATGGAGTAGTCACAGCTATCGCAGCCGAGGCACCTCCCTGTACAGCCGAGCCTTGTCCTACCTACGGGCCTGATACTCCTGTCGATCGAGTGATCGAACTTCGTGGGGGGCGGGCTGCTGAACTCGGTGTCAAAGTGGGCGATCGGATTGCGATCGAGTTTTTCCAGTAACAATTATCACCCGTCATAGCGTTTCCGGTTGCATCGGAATAATCAAATCTAGTCAACAGTCAACACTCAACCATTCAGTTTTTTGACCAGTCAACAGCCAACAGTCAACAATCAACAGTCAACAGTCAACAATCAACAGTCATGTATGAGTTCAACCGGAATTGATATCACTCTCCGTTCAGATACGGCTGAGTTCGGCTTTGTATAACCAGCAAAAATTTATAAAGTTTACAAAAATTTACAAAATTTGTTAGATTATTAATGTAAGATTCAGCACAAATAGGAAAAGATTTGCTACGATGTCAATCTCAGTCAGTCTAGACTTGAGCTTGTTTGCGGAAGCTGTAGATTGTGGGTAGCAGGTATGAGACGAGTCAGCGACTCGTTATCAATCCTGAGAGACGGTGGTGGTCTCCAAGACCTCGATCGCCAAAGGCAATTTTCTGGAACTTCAGGCGATCGACCTCAATCTACTAAACCTATCTGAAGTAAGATGCGACGCGCTAAATTAATTGGCAAAGTTGATCTCAGGTAGCAGATTCGGGTTCGAGCAAAATATCTGACCAATATTGCGGCAGTAAATTTGCGGATTCTGCATTTTCGCAGATGAAGCTAGACTCTGAACCTGGTTTATTAGTTTTAGGTAACAGAATTTCTTCAGATTCGCGTTGCATAATACCGAGGTATTCAGTTTAGGTTTTGATCGCGATCTATTGAGCGATCGGGCCATCCGCAAAAGTACAAAATCTTTTGCTTTTTGGGAAAGATTGGCTTTCAACTCCCACCCAGCACTAAGTTTCACATTTGCAACAACCGCTAATACTGTTAAAACAGCTAAGCCACGGTTAAAAGACAGATTTAAAACTGGCTTATTACTAATCACAAACATCAGGTTCACATCAGAAAATGGTGTCCTATACTTGGAGGCAAAATGACATGGCACCCGCTACTTACACTAAATTAATTCGATTTTTACAAGAAGATTTGGCGATTTCTCCCGCTTCAATAGCCGTAGCCGAACGTCGCGGCGACAAACAGCGGCAGCGCGACAAAGACCCGAATTCGTTGCCGATGGTTCTGTGGCAGTACGGTTTAGTTACTCTCGACCAGTTGGATAAAATCTTTGATTGGTTGGCGCAAGCATATTAAAAGGATTTTAGATTTTAGATAATAAAATCCCAAATCCAAAATCCTTTAATAACTTAGATTAAGATTCTGCCAAAAGTTTCGCAGCAGCGGCAACGCCGGCACCAGGAGTATAGCCTTCATGGCCCAATTCTTGCAATACGACTTCCAAGGCGGAAATAGCTGCTAGAATATCGCGATCGCACACAAAGCCCAAATGACCGATTCGGAAGATTTTACCTTTCAAATGGTCTTGTCCATCGGCTAGAGCAATATCAAACTTCTTTCTCATCAAAGTCCGCACTTTTTGAGCATCTACAGATTCAGGCGGCATCACCGAAGTAATCGCAGGGCTGGCTGCACCGTCAGCCGCGAACAACGGCAAACCCAAAGCTTTTACAGCAGCGCGAGTAGTTGTCATCAACCGTTTGTGCCGCGCGAAAACGTTTTCTAACCCTTCGGCTTTCATCATCTGCAATGTTACTTGCAGTCCAAAAAACATATTGACCGGCGGAGTAAAAGGAGTGGTATTTTTGGCAGCGTCTTTGCTATATTTGCCCAAATCCAAATAATAGCGGGGCAGCGTCGCAGTTTTGTAAGCTTTCCAAGCTTTCGGACTAACAGCCACAAAACCCAAACCTGGGGGAATCATGTAAGCTTTCTGAGAACCAGAAGCAATCACGTCAATTCCCCAAGCGTCCATCGGTACGTTGGCAGCACCTAGACTGGTGACAGCATCGACCATGATTAAAGCTTCGCCGTGGGCTTTGACGTGGCGGTTGATGGTTTCGAGGTCGTTGAGAACGCCCGTGGAGGTTTCCGAGTGGGTGATGATGACAGCTTTGATTTGCTTTTCTGTATCAGCTTCCAGTTTTTCGCGGAAATTTTCCGGGTCTAATTGTTGGCCCCACTCGGCTTTGATGATTTCGACATTTAAACCGTAGGCTTCTGCGACTTCGGCCCAGCGTTCGCCAAATTTACCGTTGGTGCCGACCAAAACTCGATCGCCCGCACTCAAGAAATTAATTATCCCAGCTTCCATCGCGCCGGTACCGGAAACAGTCAAACTCAGCACGTCACTTTTTGTTTGGTGCAGCCATTTGAGGTTTTCGGTACATTCTCCAAAAATCGCATCAAATTCCTTGCTGCGGTGGCCCATCGGGTGTTTGGCCATCGCCAGCAAAGCCGCTTCCGGCACCGGTGTCGGGCCGGGAATCATCAGCATTAATTTGTTGTCCATAATCCTGTCCTAACTTTTTCTGTGGGAGTTATATAGCTAGCCTAAATGAATTGTGTAACTCTTGTAGGGGCTTTCCCCCCGTGATAGCCCGCCTTGTGCTGGGGTAGAGACGGCTCGACGCTCGCGTCGAGCCGAACGGGGCACTACCCCTACGGATTTGCAGAAATGATTTAGGTTAGCTATATAGAATAAATCAAAAATTGAAACTTTAAAGTCTGCACTCTAAGTTTTTTAACTTTTAACTTTTAACTTTTAACTCCCGTAGAGTTAGTTTCATTTAGAGACCAGCGATATTCTACCGCTAAGTTCGATCGCTCGCAGCTTTGTTCTAATTGCTTTTGAATCGCCAGGGCTTTGCGGAGTGTAATAATAAGTTGGTGAACTTGTTGCTGCTGCGGCGATTGTGGACTGACAGCCAACATTGTTTTGCGTTCTAACAATTGAAGTAGCAATTCATAATGAATGTACGAAGGCAGGGGAATTGGCTCCATGAAAGCTAAAATACCTCAGCGAACAGACACCCCATTACAATTGCATGGGGCATCGCAGGTGGACATTAGATGCCTGATTTTTTATCGGTTTGCTAGCCGTACAAAAACCCCAGCTTTGCCGATCTAATTTTCGGGGCTGGGTGCGTTGTTAGCGCTAAGTTTCGCGATCGACTAACCAGAGCGAATAGATTTAATTGGTTTTTTGCCAGCTATTTCTATGAAATATAGCTGCGAAGGCTAATTTTTCATAAATTAAGCGCCTGAGTCGATACAAGCCAGAAATGCTGATTATTTACATACTTAATCATTTTCTATCAGAATTCAGGGGTGTTTGTCAAGCGGTCTGGCCTTTTAGGTTTGCGGATGAGCCTTGGCTAGGGAGGCTAAAGCAGCACCCGGATCCGGCTGTTTGACTAGGGACTCGCCGATGAGGACGGCTTGGACTCCGGCGCTGGCCACTCGTTTCAAGTCGTCTGCTGTGTGGATTCCTGACTCGCTGACGGTGAGGATGTTTTTTGCTTGGATGTCGGTTTGGCGATCGGCTAATAGTTGACCGGTAGTTTCTAGGCTGACGGAAAAGTTTTCTAGGTTGCGGTTGTTGATGCCGATTAGTTCGACGCCTTGTAGGGTTAATACTCGATCGAGTTCTTCGAGTGTGTGAACTTCGATTAAAGCTGTCATGCCCAATGTCTTGACAATTTTCACAAAGTATTGTAAGTCTTTGTCAGATAGAATGCTGGCAATTAACAATACAGCATCTGCGCCGTGAATCCGAGCGAGATAGATTTGGTAGGGATAGATAATAAACTCTTTGCAAAGTAGCGGCAATTCGACGGCGGCACGGATTTTAGAGAGGTTGTCGAAGCTACCTTGAAAAAACTTTTCATCGGTGAGTACGGAGATGCAGCTAGCGCCGTTTTGTTGGTATGCTTGGGCGATCGCCACGGGATCGAAATCTTCACGAATTACGCCTTTGCTGGGGGAAGCTTTTTTGACTTCGGCGATGATTGCGGGTGTGGTTTTACCGTTTTTTAGCGCGCCGAGGAAGTCGCGGATGGGGGGCGCGAAGGGGAGTCTTTTGTGAAGTTCGGCTAAGGGCGTGCGATCGCGCTTTTGGGCCACTTCTGCTTCTTTTTGCCAGACGATTTCTTCGAGGATGTGGCGGGGTTCGGAGTCGGGTACGGCGATTTCGTAGCTGAGGTAGAGTACGGAGACTGAGGTGCTGGGGGGACGGCGGCGGATTTGAAGCATGATAGGGGGGATTAAGGGCGATCGCGACAAGTTTCTATTATAGAATGTCGATCGCCCTTTGCAATTATGATAAAATCTTATTAACTAAGTATTCGGAGATAAACCGATGCAACTAGAAGACTATTTTGAATTTCTCGACCCCGATGACATCCGCATCAAAGGACATCGGATCGGTATCGACGACGTGATTAAATATTACTTGGATGGATATTCGCCCGACCAAATTCTGGAAGAATTACCGAGTCTAAATTTAGAGAAAATTTACGCGACACTAACTTATTATCTGCAAAATCGGAGGCAGATGGATGCTTATATGTTGCGGCTGGCGAAGTGGCGGGAAGAACGCTATCAGGAATGGTTGGCTAAGGAACCTTCTGAGGTAGTAAAGCGTGTAAGAGCAATCAAAGCACAGCGAGAACAGGAGTTACTTCTACTCAATTGAAAATTCGTTTTTTACTCGATGAAAATTTGCCACCTAAGCTCAAAAGTGCTGTTTTAAAACTTCAACCGGAGATAGATATTTTGCGGGTTGGCGACGCAAATGCACCGCCATTAGGAACCCTAGATCCAGAAATAATCAGCTATTTGGAATCATCGCAAAGGCTATTGGTAACGGATAACCGCAAAAGTATTCCCGGACATTTGGAGGAATATTGGGCGACGGGAGGACAAATTTGGGGATTGTTTTGGGTGCGTCCAAGTGCAAGTTTAGGCAGATGGGCAGAAGAAATTGTGACAGTTTGGGAGACTTCGGAAGCTGAAGAATGGATTGATAAATTGGATTGGATTCCATTATAAAAAAGTGATGATAAAGTGCGTGTAGCTTAGCTATCTCGTAGTAAATCGCACTTTGGGGACGCCAAAATTCCTTCGCTAACTCGCAAGTCCGCCGGGGGTTGAAAACCCCCGTCTCATAGCGAAAGTCCTCTTTTAGAGGACTGAAAAGCCAATTAAATAAACAAAGGTCGATCGCAAATTTCTAAGATGGATCGGCGATTGAAATCGCGTCTAAACAAATGAAGTCCGCCTGCGCTGACTACAGAGATATGAAAGATTGTAATTAATTAAATATAAACAAACTCGGATTGACATCAAAAAACTTTCCCAAAGCCTCAGCTTGTTTTTTGGTAATTTCTAGCTGGTTATTAATGATTTGAGTTACTATCTCAAGTGTGTCCATAATTTCTACTAAATCCGCTGGCTCTAGATTTCTAGCATCCATCAAATGAAGAAGTCTTGAGTGGGGCGTTGAAGCATTTATTTGATAATGCGTTTCTTCAAAATCTTCAATTAGTTTGACTAATAGTTCTAGGAGGGTATCTTCTTCGGGGGTTAGATTGTTCCGAGAAAGCAAGCTTTCAACTATTTCTAAAAATATTTCGTTTTCATCTTCATTTTTGATAATGCGAGGTTGATATTGAGATAGCAAGCTGCTGTACCTGTCGGAGTCAAAAGTAAGGGTCATTTTTCCAGTTGTTGTTGTCATATTCTGCATGAGTCAAAATGTACTTGATATAAACAATCTGCTTTTGATAGTTAAGACTTACAATTAAGCGATATTTATTTCCTTTGACATTGAAAATTGTAAAATTTCCAACTGCTTCAGCTTGAGGATAAATAGTTTGAACTTCAATAAGTTTATTCCAGTTGGCTTGACTAGCAATTTTGTACCAATCATCGAGGGCTTCGCAGGAATCAGCATGATTTTGGCAGTAGTCTCTTAATTTTTTGCGACTGATAACGTGCATTTAGCGATCGTTCAGATGTTTTGCAGATACCTAATTCTATCAGATTTAAGTGCGAACGGCTAAAACCCCAATTTTACTAAAAGGGCGATCGGGCTTCTTGTTCTATTTTGGGGAATAGTTCGTTTTGAGATACTCTTTTAGTACGGGTGCAAGGGTGAAAAATGTGCGTGAAGCGTAGCTATCCCGTAGGGAATCGCCCTTTTGGATTTTTTCAATTAACGAACGCCTTCCCAAGGATTGCATAACTTTCAAAAACTGCGATCGGGATAATTGCAGATTCTCTGGCACTTTTGATATGGAAACTGGCGCGGCTTCACTCGCTAGCCATGACATTACCTGTTTTTCTGACTCGGATAAGCGATTAAATGGCTGATGCAGTAAAGATTCTAAATCGCCTAAAAATAGTGGATCGTCAGACAAAAATTCCGAGAGGCTGCCGTTAAACAAATCTTGAATCATTGTAGCAACTATTTTCAACCACAAGGGATTGCCTTTGTATTGTTCAATTAGTTCTGACCATTTTTCATGTTCCGCTAAACCTTTTTCTCTGAGGATTTCCCCCGCAACCGCACCTAAACCATTCAGTTGTAACGATCGCACTGGTTGGTTTTTGCCTTCTAATACGGCAATTTCTCTGGGTGTTTCCCAACTAAGCAACACTAAGCAACTGTTATGAGATAATTCTGCTACTTGTCGAAATAGCGTGCCGTAATCTTCATATCCAGGTTTGTAATCACCAGCGAGTTGTCCGCTACTATTTACCATTTGTACGTCATCGAGTATCAGCAGACAGCGGTATTTTTGCAAGTATTCCAGTAGGGGCAATCCCCCCGTGGTTGCCCCTTCTTCTGGGGAGTGGGCGGGCACGGGGGCACCGCCCCTACGGAAACATTGAATTATATTTGTTTGAAGTATTGACAGGGGTGGAGATGTGGCGAGACTTCGCCAGATGACGAAATCAAATTCATGTTTGATTTGTTGGACAAGTTGGGCGGCGAGTGCGGTTTTGCCAATGCCTACTATGCCTAGTATGGCGAGTAGGCGGGTGTTTTCGTGGAGAATCCACTGTTTGAGGGTGGCGAGTTCGGATGTGCGATCGTAGAAAATGCCAGACTTAGGCATTTCAGCTAACAATTGACGCACTTTGGGTTCAGTATTGCCTTTGTTTAGAGGTTCTTCATCAATTGGTGAATTGGGGACTTTTGGGGACTGTGAATTATTTTCACAGACGTTGACGTTACCAATGTGTACACAATCTTTATTATTGAAGTTCCAGAGATTTGAGAATTTTACTTGCTCCAATCTGACTCTAAAATTTGCTTTATTGACTTCTTCGCCTAATACTTCTGATAGTAGCTTCCATAATGCAGAGGCAATATCTTTAATGTGACCTTCACTACAGTGAGACTCATCTGCTATTTTTGAGTATTTCTGACCTTGTAAAGTTCCCCGCAGTATCACTTCTTGCAGATTGTCTAAGTGTTTTCCCGTATTGATAAAAACTAGGTCGTCGGCAAGTTTTAAGACTTCTTGAACGTCCATAAGTCTGGTTGATGCTGGGGTTTTGCCTATTATATCCTACTTTATCCGTCTTTTTCCGACCCGATCGAGTTTGTCCAGCTTTTTCTGGCGTGGGTAAATGGTAAATGATATAAAAGTGCCTACTTTACCCGACTTTTTCCGACTGGACAAGACTGAGATTTTATAGTCACAATCATATTTAAGAGGCACTATTATAGCTTTCCCATAGTAAAAAAATGACTTCAGCATTATCCCTCCCCCAAGCAAACTTAAAAATGGCTCTCTGGCAAGTAGATGCCGATTCAATGAGTAGTAGCGAGTTGTATGTCTGGTTAAATGATTGCGGCTTGCCCCACGAAGTCACCATCAGATTGCACGAGTTGGCTAGCTACACGAAAAAAGCTGGTAACAAAGTTTTGGCTGTAGGGAAAATTGTTCTGATCAAAATTATCGAGTTTGTCAAGGCACATCCTAATTTAGCTACGGGCATTGCTATAGGAGCTGCTGTGGGGCTATTGGCAAGTTCAGTACCAATTATAGGTCCACTGTTAGCGCCATTGGCAGCAGTGCTAGGTATAACTGTTGGTGCGATCGCGGGACATAGACTAGATCAAGGCTACCGTCAAGTAGATGGCATAGTTGGAGTAACACAAGACTTTATTCAAATCGCCCGATTGTTTTTTCAACTACTGATTGATGTCTTCAATGCAGTTTTTTGCAACGTGATCACTGCTTAAATAAGAAAATTTGAAAAAATCAGGAGACTTAATATGTCAGCAAATAAAACCCTAACTAAGGAGCAAATCCTTAAAGCGATCGAGCAATTGGAAAAAAATCCTCATGATAAGCTAGGAATTTTAGCTGAGATTGGGATTGGTGTGGTAGGTGCTGGTGCTGCTGGTGCTGCTGTTGCGGCTTTCGGCGGTACATCCATATTGTTTGGGCTAATAGCGGTTGCACCCCCAGTAGGATTGGTTGTTGGCGGTGCAGCATTAGGTGCAGCAGCTCTCGTTGGAGCAAAGAGGATCTTCTTTGATAGCAATTTCAACAAAGGGAAACAAGAAGAAATTCTCAAACAGTTAAAAGAACTGCTAAGAGAGGTTGAAGCAAAAGAAAGAGCATCTAAGCTTGAAGACAGTGACAAGACAAAATTTATCGTTTCCTTGAAAGAACCAGTTAGGTTCGATCTCATTAGCCCTAAAGAAGCTCAGGATTTAATGAGGGCTGTCGAAACTGGTAAAATGCCTATCAAAGAGGCAATTGAGATTGTTCAGGCTATAGTTGCAGCAGCTCAACCCCAATCTAGCAATTCTAAATCAGTCGTAAATTTTTTACCCCCCCCCAACCC
>NZ_CAWPRX010000060.1:0-16038 GCF_963890365.1 Tychonema sp. LEGE 07196
AAAATGTTGGTATCATTATTTTTTGGATAGGCAAGCGTGTAACAATTATGCTGCCTATCTTTTTTTAGCACACATTGGCTCAATCCTCACCACCTCTGGGTTTCAGGCTGGTTGTTACCCCCCCAGCTTCACAGATTAATCTAGGACTTAGACCTTGACAAAATGACTTTGAGAGGAAATTGATAAATATGAGCGATCGGTGTTGCTAGATCGGGATACGATCTCAAATCCTCTCTTCATCGGAATAGTAAATTGACTGTTGACTGTTGACTGTTGACTGTTGACTGTTAACCGTTAACATCATGTATGAGTGCAACCGGAATTGATATGAAACAAATAATATCGTGTCCGTTCAATTAACCAGATTAAGGTTCGTAGTGCGGACTCGCATTCCGCACTGCGAACCTTACTACGAACCTTTTGTGGGACAGGGTTTCCAGGCTATTGTTGGGAGCCAGTTATTTAAATTGATTTAGGATTGCTATAGTAAATTGTTGGTGGCGATCGCCCATTCATCATTCTTACCCTAAAATCTCATATAGCCTTTCTCAAAAAAGTGAGGTATGCCCACGGCGGCCTATGCCCACGGCGGCCTATGCCCTATTCCCTATTCCCGACAGTATCTCATCTTTCGCTTGAAAGGATATATTACCGTCCAGTAAATACTTGAAATAGCCACCCAAAAAGCATGACACTCAAGAAAATCATGCCTCCCATAATTAAGATCAAACCTAATAGTAAAGCCGCCACAAATAACCAATCGGCTTTTTTACTTGGTTCTGGGGAACCTAAATGAGCGTCTAGCAATTCTATATTTTTGACATTAGCTTTCCAAGCAACATCAAGCAAGTCTCCAGCAACAGGAACTGTACCGGCAACTGTATCAAATACAATGTTAGCTGCCATTTTTATTAAAGTTTCTTGCGGCACTCCCATTTGAGCGGATTTGAAGACAATATAGCCTGCAAAAATCGAACCAACTAAATCGCCACCGCCCGGTATCAGTCCCAATATCGGATCGAGTCCGATGCGGTAACGGGTGCCGGGAATGGGAATTGCATTATCTAGTAAGTGGCTGATTTGGCGGAGTCGTCGCAAGGATGCAGTCTGGGATTTATTTGGGCTATTTGCAGCAGAGTTTTGTAGGGGAGGACGAGACATTTAATTTACTCCTGGTTGCGATCTGATAGCTAGTTTATGATATTTATTCAACCAGTCTGAAGTTTATTGTCGGGAACATCTGATATCTTGCACCAATGTCAATCAAGGGTTATCTGCTGGGGTGGGGCGGGTTTATTTCAGCTATCTGCAGGTTTAATTCCCTTAGCTAACCGGCCCCTAGGGTTGATTGAAAATGGTGCAAGATGTCAGGATAGTCTCAGCCTCAGAAATCCGGTTTTTGTGGAAAAAGCCGATTTGTGGGTAATTCATCACCCAAAAAACCCGGTTTTTCTTCAAAACCGGGTTTCTGGCTTCTAGCTGTCTGTTCTCAGTTTAATCGGGAAAGCCCGATCGCACTTGTTCTGAATTAGACGAATCCTCACCAGCCTGTAAATAGCAGACTATTCCAGCCTGCTACACAGGAATTATGGGAAATGTCTATTTGTTGCCTTCAGTGAAGTCGGCATCAATCACGTCGTCACCGCCGTCAGTCGGGCCGCCAGTCGGGCCGCCAGTCGGGCCGCCAGGGGAACCACCCTCAGCTTGTTGGTACAGGTTGCTGCTGACAGCATAGAACGCTTGCTGCAACTCGGTTGTCAGTGTGTTGATGGCTGTATCGTCTTCTTTGGCGATCGCCTCCCGCAAGTCTTTAATCAACCCTTCAACTTTAGTCTTGTCAGCATCTGGGACTTTATCGCCCAATTCTGCCAACTGTTTCTCAATTTGATAGGCTAAAGAGTCGCCTTGGTTTTTGCGATCGATCTTTTCGCGACGTTCCTTATCAGCAGTCGCATTTGCTTCGGCTTCCTTCACCATCTTCTCGACTTCATTGCTGGGCAATGTAGAAGCACCGGTAATGCTAATCGATTGTTCCTTGCCAGTACCTTTATCCTTGGCAGCTACATTCAAAATACCGTTAGCGTCGATATCGAAAGTAACTTCAATTTGCGGTACGCCACGGGGAGCCGGCGGAACTCCATCTAAGCGGAAAGTTCCCAAACCTTTGTTGTCAACCGACATTTCGCGTTCGCCTTGCAAAACGTGAATTTCCACGTTTGTTTGGCCATCTACAGCAGTCGAGAAAGTTTCCGACTTCTTAGTAGGAATTGTGGTGTTGCGAGGAATGATTTTGGTCATCACGCCGCCCAAGGTTTCGACACCCAGAGACAGCGGGGTAACGTCAAGCAACAAGATGTCTTTGACTTCACCGGAGAGCACGCCGGCTTGAATTGCTGCACCTACAGCAACCACTTCGTCCGGGTTTACTGTTTGGTTGGGGTCTTTGCCGAGGATTTTTTTGACCAGTTCTTGCACCGCAGGAATCCGCGTAGAACCGCCGACCAAGACAACTTCATTAATTGCAGATTTGTCTAATTTCGCGTCGCGGATTGCGTTTTCTACGGGAATGCGAGAGCGATCGATCAAATCGGAACAGAGTTCTTCAAACTTGGCCCGCGTCAAAGTCGTGTCCAAGTGTTTTGGTCCGTCTTGAGTCGCAGTAATAAACGGCAAGTTGATTTCTGCTTGAGTAACACTCGACAGTTCAATCTTGGCTTTTTCTGCAGCTTCCGTCAGGCGTTGCAGTGCTTGCTTGTCTTTGCGGAGGTCAATTCCTTCGGCTTTTTGGAAGTCATTAGCAATGAAATCGACGATTTTTTTGTCGAAGTCGTCACCGCCGAGGTGAGTGTCTCCACTCGTTGCGAGCACTTCAAATACGCCGTCGCCGACTTCGAGAATCGATACGTCGAAAGTACCGCCGCCCAAGTCAAATACCAGGATGGTTTCGTTGCTTTTTTTATCTAATCCGTAAGCTAAAGCTGCGGCTGTAGGTTCGTTAATAATCCGCAGAACTTCTATCCCGGCAATTTTGCCAGCGTCTTTAGTAGCTTGGCGCTGGGAATCGTTGAAGTAGGCGGGCACTGTAATTACCGCTTGGCTAACAGTTTCGCCGAGGTATTTGCTGGCATCTTCTACGAGTTTCCGCAAAACTTGCGCGGAAATTTCTTCGGGAGCAAATTGTTTGCCGCGGGCGGGACAGTCGAGTTTGACGTTACCGCCGACGTTGAGCACTTGATACGAAACTTCGGTGGTTTCGTTGGCTACTTCCTCATTTCTGCGTCCGATAAACCGTTTTACTGAGTAAAAGGTGTTTTCGGGGTTCATCACGGCTTGGCGCTTGGCGATTTGTCCGACAAGCTGGTCGCCGTTTTTAGCGTATGCTACTACCGAAGGTGTGGTACGACCCCCTTCGGCGTTGGCTATGACGGTGGGTTTGCCGCCTTCCATAACTGCGACGCAGGAGTTTGTGGTACCTAAGTCAATTCCAACTACTTTTCCCATAGGGGTGTTCCGGCTCCAATCTCTACAAAATTTTGGTTTTCTATCTGTGCGATAGTCTGGTTATTCAGGACTGCGATATTACCTCGCGGTTTACGGGTAGTGAGTCCTGCTTTAATACAGTCTTCGATAGGGTGCTGATCTCTATACTGCGGGCGGTAGACCTTGCGATGAAGGGGTATTTACCGAACCTGTTGAGGGACGGTTGCATCCGTGAGGCTTGCACCGCTACAGTTGCTGACTGCTTTTGTTTACTCTTCCTAATGTACGGCGTGCGATCGCTAGTGGCATTGTGGCAAACCGTATATGTTGTGTTGTATTTGCCGTCTTATGTATTTTATAACTCCCCAGCTATCAAGCACGGGCATTCTTCCTTCAAAGAAAAACACCTGGCAAAAGCAGTGCCTTTACTGGGTCTGACTTTTTCTCCAGAAGCGGTAGCGAGATGCCCTCCCGCCAAAAGTTGTAAACCTTCATCTCTGATATTGCTCGCCGCATTAATATCCCTGTCATGTATCATTTGGCCACTACAAAAAACCAGTTCGTCTTCGCCTACTGATATCGTTTCCGATAGCATCGAAATTATATATTTTAATCATTGATAGTGCGAGCTTCCCCCAAGAGCGATCGACTTCGCGAGCAGGGAAACTCGCACTATATAATTCCAATGCTACCGCATTTGATATGATACCACGTCCAGTCGATTGCCCTAACAAAAACGGTTCGTAGTACGGAATTTAGTCCGTACTACGAACCAATTTGATCGTTATCAATCGATCGTACAGGATATGACTACTGACTACCCTTAGACTTGCTTCGGCTTCGCCAGCGGACAAGTCGCGATCGGGCAAAATGACTACTGACTACTGACTACTAACTACTGACTAATCAGCAAAGCTGCGGGAAAATAACCGAGAGCATCACCAATTTCCAGCGTACCGTTACTTTCTACTGGCTGGTTGGTAATCGCATCCTTCCAAACCGACGGCATTTGCTCGGACAATACCAGATGAGTATCTTTCCAGACTTGTTTGCCGATCGGTATTTCTGCAGGTTTGACAACTCCCGTCAAAAACCGAGGAGCAACGACAATAATTGTAGTATCTCCAAAGCTGCGCGCAAAGGCGATCGCATTATCCTTAAACGTGCCAACTACTTGCAATGATTGATAGTCGCCCGACTTAAACACTTCCAAGTATTCTTTTCTCGCTTCTAGCAATCTTGCCGTCAAAAACAGCTTGATTCTAGCATCTTCCCGCGTCGCAATCAAATCTTCTACAAGTTGCAAAATATCTGTCTTAGCTTGCTGTTTAATTTCCTGCAAAACTTGAATTCTGCGGTCAAAATCAACCGGACGGCGGTTGTCGGGATCGACGTGGCTTAAATCCCAGAATTCTGTTCCTTGATAAATGTCGGGAACACCAGGGGCGGTGATTTTTAGCAGAGTTTGAGATAAAGAATTGAAAATTCCGTAATCAGCTATTTTTTTCCAGAAAGGCAGAAAATTCTTCAAAAATTGATTGTTTTCTGAATTTTCGAGAACGCTCTCGATAAATGTCATAAAACCAGTTTCGTAGTCGTTATCCGCTCTCAGCCAAGCCGTATAAACTTTAGCTTCGCGGACGGCTTTGATTGCATAATCTTTGAGGCGATCGACATAATCGGTGTTTTCAATTCCTTCAAAGGGAAAACTGCCGAGAATAGTTTGGTACAAGAAGTATTCGTCGTTAGTATCGGGAACCATTCGATTCACAAAGTTGATTTTCTTAGAAGAATTTAGCTCTCTCCACGACCTGACTTGCTGTTCCCATTCTTCGGGAATTTCTGACAAAACGTTAATTCTGGCTCGCACATCTTCGCCCCGTTTGGTATCGTGGGTAGCTGTAGCATTCATTTTGTGCGGCCAAGCTATTTGCTGCTGTTTGTTGAATTCGTGAAAATCTGCCAGCGAAACACCGAATTGACTGGGGTTTCCTCCTACTTCGTTGAGCGATAAAAGCCGGTAGTAGACGTATAAAAGCGTGTCTTCAACTCCTTTCGCCATCAAAGGGCCTGTCAATTGCTGGAGTTTCATCACAAAGTGGCGTCGCTCCTCTTTTTGTTCGACTGTGAGAGTTTCTTCTTCTTCCAGCAGCAGCAGCGTTTCGATAAATTTAAGTTCTTTGAGGAGTCGCGGTACCAGTTCTTTCGCATGGGCGATCGCATATTTTACGTAAGTGCGATCGGACTCTCGCAAACCCTCTTGATTTATGTAAGTTCGGTACACCGGAAAAACTGTTAAAACTGCTGACAGTGCTTTTTCCAAACCGGAACGAGTAAAATCATTTCCCTGTCTGGAGTGACCGGAAATATTTTTCAAAAGTTGAGCCAGATTGTCAACATCTCCCGCCAAATTTTTCTCAACTATGAGCCCTTTTTTCTCTAAAAACAACTGTTCGTAGGGAACGGTCAGTCGGGTAAATCTGTGATAGATTTCGCTAAATTGCTCTTCGCGATCGCACCGACAAAAAACGCCGTTTACATAATTCAAGAAATCGTAGCCGCTCGTCCCCTCAATCGGCCAATATGACGGCAAATCTTCTTCGTGTTCCAGAATTTTTTCGACAGTAGTGTAAGTATCTCCGATTTTTTCCCGCAGCCGTTTCAAATATTCGGTTGGATCGTAGAGTCCGTCGATGTGGTCGATTCTTAATCCGGTAAACTTTCCCTCTTCAACCATCTCGAATATCAGAGCATGGTTTTTGTGGAAAACTTTAATTTCTTCAACTTTTACCGACATCAGTTCGTTGACCGTAAAAAACCTGCGGTAGTTAATTTCTTCAGCTCCGACTTTCCAGAAAGATAGGCGGTAAAACTGATCGGAAAGCAAATCGTCCAGCAAATTAAAGCTTTCAGCATTGCCCTTTTCTCCGTTAAAAACATTAATGTTTTCATCGATAAATTCATGCACTACGGGATTTTGATTGTAGAGTTCCCACAGCAATCCTTTGACAAAAGCTATCTGATCGTATCGGGCCTTACCTTTAACTTCTGAAGATGTATTTTTGATTAGGTAAATAATTCCTAAAAGTTTGATGAAATCTGGATGTCGCCTGCCTAATTCCCTACCTAAATGTCCCAAATTATGAGTAATAAACTTACCGTAAGAGTCAATTTTGACGGGCAATTTTAAATCGTAGTAATTGATAGTAAGCCCTTTTTCTCTGTATTGAAGTTGAATCTCGGCATTTTCCAGACACTCTCCATAAAAATTGCCCAGCAGCGGAGCCAAAACTCGACCCCTGAGATTTTCGTAAGCGTGATTCCATTCAATATCAAAGTAATCGAAATAGTCGGAATCGGGGCCGTTTTCTAATACATCTGACAGCAACAAGTTTTGAGTGTCGTAGGCCATGTGGTTTGGAACAATATCTTGCAGCCATCCCATTTTTCGCTTCTTGATTTCGTAGGTAAGCGATTCAAAATCTTCTGAGTTTCCCAATTCGGGATTGAGCAGATTTGAGTCAACGACATCGTAGCCGTGAGTGCTGCCTTTTCTGGCTTTAAATATCGGTGATGCGTAAAGGTCGGTAATGCCTAATTCTTCCAAATAACTCACAATTTGTTTGGCGGCTTCAAATTTAAAACCTCCATGAAATTGAATCCGATAAGTTGCTGTGGGAATTCTCATTATGTTAATTTGAGTCCTATTTAATTAGTTTGTCCGCTTTTTATTTACCAGTAGAAATAATAGGTTGGGTTGAGCGGTAGCGCCTTCGGCTCGACAATCGCCTAACAACTGTTGGTCATTACCCATATCTGTTGAAATTCTCAATCCGCTGGGAGCCCGCCAGGGAATTAATTCCTTGACTAATGCGTGTAAGTCGGTTAAAACTAACCCAGTTTCTAGTTGTTTTTAGTTTGTTTTAACCGAAGGCTGGCTAGTCGGTAAACGAAAAATCAAAAATGTGGATAATGACAAGTAGGGGCGGTGGATGGTGCGTGGCCGCCCTAATTACGGGGCGGTGGATGGTGCTTGCCCGCCTTAATTACGGGGCGATCGCGAAAACTAAGACATCAAATAGTAGACTGATACTAAGTTTGATTTGGTTTTTGACACCAATGAGCGATCGCCCAAACCAACCTACTATTTCATTAATTCGTAGAGTGCGAAACTCTGCGGTTTAACAATCAATTCTTGCTCAGATTCGATCTTGTCAGGCAAGCTAGAACCCGAACCCATCCATTTTACATCAGTAGAGTCTAAAATTTTGTGACCTTTGCCTGCGGGAAGTGCAGCAGTAAAAGCGACCTCTTGCTTGTTGAAGTTTAAAATGCAGTAGATATCGCTGTCATCTGTCCAGCGACGTAGAAACAATATTTTATCGGCTTCAATGCTGGACACTTCTAGATTGTTTTTGTCGAGTTTTTTAAGTGCCGGTATTGTCCGCCGCAGTTGAATCAAGTGTTGGTGCCATTCCCAGAGGACTTTGTGCTTTCCTTCTGTTTGTTTTTCCCAGTTTAATTTGCACTTTTGGAAACTCTCAGGACTCTGCGGGTCTTGAAACTCGCCTCGACCTTCAAAAATCTTAAATTCTTGTTGTTTATCTTTGCGAATAGCTTCAATTAAGTCAGGTTCTGAGTGAGAAACAAAGTACAAAAACGGTGCTGTTTCTGCGTATTCTTCTCCCATAAATAAGAAGGGAATATAAGGAGAAATGAAAACCGTACCTGCTGCGAGTTTCAGTGCTTCAAAGTCAACTGTTTGCGACAGTCTGTCTCCCAAAATGCGGTTGCCGATTTGGTCGTGGGTTTGGGAAAATACTACAAATTTTTCGCCCGGTTCATCTTTGACAGAACTGCCGTGTTTTCGCTTTCTGTGGGGAGCGTACTGGCCTGAGTAAACAAAGCTTTCTTTGAAAGCTTTTTCTAAGTGTTCGCACTTGCCGAAGTCTTGGTAATATCGGTCATTTTCTCCGGTGAGCAAGGCGTGGAGTGCGTGGTGGAAATCGTCACACCACTGGGCATCTAATCCCATGCCACCTAGTTCTTTGGGGCGTGTAGTGCGGACATCGTTTAAGTCACTTTCTGCTATTAAATAAATTTTCCTTCCTATCTCTTCGGAAAAATCCGCTGTGGCATCTGATAGTTGTTGCAAAAACGGTCTGGCACCGACTTCAAATATTGCTTGAATTGCGTCTAGTCTCAAAGCGTCGATGTGATAGTCTCGAAACCAGTAGAGGGCGTTTTCAATAAAGTAATTGCGGACTCCATCGCTGTAAGCGTCGTCTAAGTTGAGGGCTTCTCCCCAAATTGGTCGGTATTTTGATGTGAAGTAGGGACCAAATTCGGGGAGGTAGTTTCCTTCGGGGCCTAGGTGGTTGTAAACGACATCGAGAATTACTGATATGCCCTGTTCGTGGCAGGCGTTGATGAGTTTTTTGAACTCTTCGGGGCCGCCGTAGGAGTTTTGGACGGCGTAGGGATATACGCCGTCGTATCCCCAGTTTCTGTCGCCGGGAAATTGGGCGACTGGCATGATTTCGATGGCGTTGATTCCGAGTTCTTGAAGTTGTTTGAGTTGGGGAATTATTGCCGCGAAGGTTCCGGCTTGGGTGAATGTGCCTACGTGCAGTTCGTAGATAATCATTTCGGCTATTGGCACGCCTTGCCAATTTTTGTCTGTCCAAGTAAAGGAGTTTTCATCTATTACTTGGGATGGGGCGTGGACTCCTTGGGGTTGATATTTTGAGGCTGGGTCTGGTAGGTCGGTTTTTTCTTCGAGTTTGTAAGTGTAAAGGGTTCCTGGTTGGATGTCTGTAGCTGTGGTTTGCCAGTAACCTTCTGCGGATTGCTGCATGGGCATTTGGCGTTTGTTTGGGGAAATGATTTGGAGGGATATTTGTTTGATTGTGGGGGCCCAAACTGTAAATTCACATTGGTTGTTGCCGAGGTAATTGGCTCCTATCTTCACTTTTAGTTGTTCTCCTTATAAAATAGGTTGGTGGTGCGATATCCCTAGGGGCGATCTCAAATGCTTTGCCGTGACTGTTGGATGTCTATTTAGAGGGTAATATGGCTTAAAATAAGAAACAACTAACCTTAGACAGAGCGATTAAAGGCTAGAGTCGCGATTGGGAAAAAGTAAAAGTAGCGGTTGGTTATGTTTAAATTAAAGCATGAATCTGCTAAGCTGTTGTGCATCCCAATTGTCTGTGGTGATTGATGGGGAGAGGGAGAGGATTTTTGAGATAGCGTGGAAATATACAATTTAAATGCACAACAGGTTAATATTTGTTGTTAAAAATTGGTTTTAAATATACCTAAAGATAGATTACAAATTAGCGCGAGTGTTTGTTTTATGGTTATTGATTTTGGACGGGAAATTTGTTGCAATCTTGACTCGGCGGAGTCTCGCGAGTGGTTGGTCACAAACGGGATCGGCGGTTACGCTAGCGGGACGATCGCCAATCTGCTCACTAGGCGCTATCACGGGCTGCTGGTAGCCGCCCTCAAACCCCCGCTGGCACGGACTTTGATGCTCGCCAAGCTCGACGAGACAGCCGTATATGCCGATCGCCCTTATCCGCTTTATACAAACCGCTGGGCCGACAGTGCGATCGAACCCCACGGCTACAACTTAATCGAAAGCTTCTACCTCGAAGAAACCACCCCTGTTTGGAGGTTTGCCCTCGGCGACGCTATTTTGTCCAAGCGGATTTGGATGCAGCAAGGTGCTAACACAACATATATTCAATATTATTTGCACCGCGCCTCAAAGCCAGTATCTCTCGCTGTCAAAGCCCTAGTCAACTACCGCGACTACCACCACACAACAAGGGCTAGCGACTGGCCCGCGAGGCTGGAAACCTTGACAGATGGGGTTTGCGTCACGGCTTTTGAAGGAGCCGCACCGCTTTATCTGCTGACAGATGCCGAACCAGAGGCTCAATTCCGAGTTTCGGCTCCTTTATACAATTGGTACTACGGATTTGACCTCGCGGCTGAAAAACGGCGCGGATTGGAGTATTGCGAGGATCACTTGCACGCGGCGACTTTTCACTTGACGATCGCACCGGGAAACTCGGTAACATTGATAGCCAGTACCGAGAAAAATCCCGAACTCAACGGCGCTAAAGCTTTAGAAATGCGTCGCACTTACCATCGACAATTGCTGCAAAACTTCTCGCCCGCCAGAGAATCTCCCGACTGGATCGATCGCCTAGTGCTAGCAGCAGACCAATTTATCGTCAACCGCCCGCTACCGGAGGAACCCGAAGGTAAAACGATTATCGCCGGATATCCCTGGTTTAGCGACTGGGGGCGCGATACCACGATCGCCCTGCCCGGCCTCACAATCTGTACCGGGCGGTGGGACATTGCCCGATCGATTTTGCGGACTTTTGCGCGGTATGTCGATCGGGGAATGCTCCCGAACCGCTTCCCGGATGCCGGCGGCGCACCGGAATACAACACCGCAGACGCGACGCTGTGGTACTTTGAGGCAATTCGCGCTTACTGCGACTGCACCGGAGACGACGAACTTTTGACCGAACTCTGGCCGACACTATGTGAGATTTTGGACTGGCACACTCGGGGAACTCGGTATAACATCCGCGTCGATCCCGATGACGGTTTAGTCTACGCGGGCGAAACCGGCGTGCAACTAACTTGGATGGATGCGAAAATCGGCGATTGGGTGGTGACTCCTCGGATTGGTAAGCCGATCGAACTCAGCGCCCTTTGGTACAACGCCCTGCAAGCTATGGCAAGTTTTGCTCGCAGATTGGGCAAGTCTCACCACGAATACGATCGGTTGGGCGATCGCACCAGCGCCGGATTCACCCGCTTCTGGAACGACTCAACCAGTTACTGCTACGACGTTTTAGACGGCCCCAACGGCAACGACAGCTCCCTGCGGCCAAACCAAATATTCGCCCTTTCCCTGCCCCTAGACTCGATTGGGCCTCGCTCCGCCACCTCCTTGTTACCGGGGGTACGGGGCAAGGAAACTCCCCGCTATACACCGTTACTCACACCAATCCAGCGGCGCTGCGTGGTGGACGCTTGCGCTCAAGGGCTTCTGACTTCCCACGGCCTGCGAAGCCTCTCACCGCAGCACCCGCAGTATTGTGGAGTCTATACAGGCGACCAATTGCAGCGCGATAGCGCCTACCACCAAGGCACGGTTTGGGGCTGGCTGATGGGCCCCTTTGTCTTGGCTCACTTGCACGTATACAAAGACCCAGCACAAGCTCGCGAATTCCTCGCACCGATGGCACATCATATAAACAGCGCAGGTGTTGGAAGTCTCAGCGAGATTTTTGAGGGCGACGCTCCTCACTCGCCTAGGGGCTGCACTGCTCAAGCTTGGACTGTGGCTGAGGTGCTGCGGGCTTGGTTGGCAATTAATACTGTGGGTGTTTAAATGGGGAATGCGATCTTTGGTTGAAATAGGAGGTTTATGGCATTATTGTTAGCGGGTGATATTGGCGGGACTAAGACGATTTTGCGCTTGGTGGAAAGGACTGTTAAGGGTGAAATGAACGCTCTTTACGAGTTTCGCTATCCGAGCGGGGAGTTTCCCGATTTAGTGCCGATTGTGCGGCAGTTTTTGACGGAGGCTGCTGCAAAACTGGATTTTGTACCTGAGCCTGAAAAAGCTTGTTTTGCGATCGCGGGGCCGGTAGTCAACAATACTGCAAAATTGACTAATTTACCTTGGCGACTGGATGCGAAGCGCTTGGAACAGGATTTAGGAATATCCCGCGTTAGTTTAATTAATGATTTTGTTGCGGTTGGTTACGGTGTGTTGGGTTTGGACGATCGAGATTTGCACGTTTTGCAAGTTGGAAAACCCTGCCAAAACGATCCAATTGCTGTGATTGGTGCGGGTACTGGTTTGGGAAATTGTTTTGCAATTCCCGAAGCAAATGGTATTAGGGTTTTTTCTTCGGAAGGGGGACACGCTGATTTTGCACCTCGCTCGGAGTTGGAGTTTGAGTTGCTAAAATATTTGTTAGCAAAACATGATATTCCCCGAATATCGATCGAGCGTGTAGTTTCGGGACAGGGGATTGCTTCAATTTACCAGTTTTTGCGCGATCGCCAGTTTGCTGCTGAATCTGCAGATGTAGGGGCTGCGATCGCTCAATGGGAATCAGAAATTGGTAAAAGCGAGAAGACTGTCGATCCGGGGGCGACAATTGCACGGGCGGCACTCAAAAAGTGCGATCGGCTTTCGGAACAAACAATGCAAATGTTTGTAGAAGCTTACGGGGCGGTGGCGGGAAATATGGCTGTTTCACTTTTACCTTACGGCGGTTTGTACGTAGCCGGCGGGATTGCTGCTAAGATTTTGCCGCTGATTTTAGAAGGCGGTTTTATGCGAGCTTTTACCCAAAAAGGTCGGATGGATTCACTGTTAGAAATGATTCCGGTGCGATTAGTTTTGGATGACAATGTAGGGTTAGTGGGAGCGGCAGTTTGTGCGGCCGGTCTTTAGGGATTGAAACTGAGAAAGCTATCCTGTCGAGTCGAAACCCAAAAACCCCGGCGGTTAAAACCGCGTCTACACAGACACTCACGCGCCTGCGCGGGTTGAAGATTTCACCCGATGATTTTCATATCTAGTGAATACCCTCTTCGTCCGCGCAGGCGGACATCGTTTGACTTTCTGGCGGTTTCCAACCGCCGGGTTTCCAACTCCCTCCCTCCAAACGCAGGAAATGCACCCGGCCCGAATCATCCCCCGCTAAAACTGTCACCCCATCAGGCGCAAAAGCACAGCCATTAAACGCACTGACCAATCATCTGTCCCCAGTGTTTGTGATAATATTCCTCCAAACCCGCTGGTAAATCTTTTAAATTCACATCATTATAAGTACCGCCTTCAATTTCATCCAGAATGTAGCGGAGATAGATAAATTTCTTTTCACTTTTCTCGGCTACCGCCGCCACAAACTGTTCCCGCTGCAAATTTCGAGCTTTAATCCAATTCTGAATTAACTCGCTTCTCTCCGTGCGTTTTGCCAGATAAGCCTTGACATCTTCCAGACTTTCTGCATCGTACTGCATCAAATCAAAAACAGTCTTGTTAGCTGCCGGCATTGGCAGGAATTTCGGTCGCTTGGAAACAATAAAATAAACGTTATCCGGCAAATCATTAGGCAAATACGAAACATTGCTGCCGCTAATTTGCAACGTCAAATCAACTTCATCCAGCGCATCCACCACAAAAATTATTTTTCTATCAGTGTTCGGATTAGCGCTAACTTCCTTCAGCAACTCGCCTAAAAAATTGTTATTTTTCAGGGCATTTTCCGGCATTCGCGGATATTTGTGTTTGAGGTGAAAACCCTCAATTAACTGAGTGCAAGCATTTTCCAAAAAAGTTTCAGCGCTGACAATCCCGTCCGGTTGCGAGTTGAAATGAGTAATGCAGCGTCGATTCAGGGACACCACACAAGCAGCCATAATCGCGCTTTTCCCGACACCAGGTTCCGCCTCCAAAACAAAATAGCCTTTCCGATTTTTATTCAGAAACTCGTTAATTGCTTCAAACACAAATATCCGACCGGTAAAGTCTTTAATTCTGTCCCGAATAATCGTCTCTGACTTAACAGGAATCGGCAAACCGGGTGCAGTAGGATCGATATATCTTTCCAGCAAGTTCCGAATCTGCGCCAAATCATCGCGGATACCAATTTCCATCGCATCCAATTTCGCCATCACCTGACAAATATGTTCGCGAGTAGCCACACTCTCCAACTTGTCGAGAATTTCCCGATTTTGCAGCCCCAAATCCTTGAGATCCGCCAAAGCAATTTGGTGCAAATTCAACAGCATCGCGGCAAACTTTTCTCCTCCCTTCGCCGCATCTTGTTTGAGCACTTCGCGGTACGCCTTGGGGAATGTTTCGTAGAGTCTTTGCGCCACAAAATCCACAATTGCCGCATCAAAGGATTTCTCCTCGCTGCGGGCGAATTCCTGCAGGAAACTTGCCCAATCTTCCGGTGTCAATCCCGTAACCCGATCGAACTCCGCAGCATCCGCCGAAAAAATCAGAGTCAGTTGCTCTTCGGAAATCTGCAAACCCCTTGACAAATCAGCCCCTTGTATGTTAACCTCCTGCCAATATTAAGGAGTTTTGTCGGCTAATTCGTTTAAATCCTGTTCTGGATAGGTCAATTGTTTGGTTTCGGCGATCGCAATTAACTCATCCGACTTCGCCACACCCTTGAGAATATAGCCGATCGCCTCACCCGCCGCCTTAATTAAATCGTGATTATCGAGAATATTCGGATTTTTCCCCAATTTTTCCGTCATCCGATTTCCCAAGTCATTCGCCGCGATATTCCCCGCAATACCACCAGCGATCGCAGCTAAGATAGAAACTCCCCCCAAGGGCGATCGTACTACCCGTTAAACCCGCTGCGAGAGTTGCCGGATTGGCGATCGCATTAGAAATAAGCTGCCCCACAGCCATCACCGCACTGCATCCAACTACCCGAACTTTAGTATTAGCTAAATCTACTAACGGCATAATTTAAATATTCCCCGCACTTTGCAGTAGTTTAGCGCGGCGAGATAATTAGTACAACAGCCAACAGACCAACTGTCAACAGTCTAGGGTATAATGCCTTTTGCGCGATCGGCCCAGCACAACAACCATTCAAAATGCCTGCAACGATTCGGAAGATGCGAGGATAAGCTAGACTCAGATATTATATCAAATCGGTTAGCATCGGAATAGTAAATTCAGGCGTTAACTGTTAACTGTTAACTGTTAACAGTGAACATCATGTCTGAGTGCAACCGGAATTGATATTACCTTCAAAATACTGATTTGTGTATTATTAAATGGAAAACATATCAATTCTAGAACAAGCCGCTAAATCCAATTCCAAACCATCTCCCGCAGCCGTAGTCGCCGCCCTCCTAGAAGCCGAGAAAAACACCAAAAAAAATAAAATTCGCTATTCTTTCGAGCAATTAACCGGCAATTGGCGCCTGTGCTTTATCACCGGCACAAAAAAGACTCGACAAAAAGCAGGAATTGTGTTAGGTGCGGGACGTTACATTCCTGAGTGGGTGGCAAAAATCCAAATTGCTTACTCCCTAGAACCTGTTGCGGATGGGGAAACGCTTGGAGAAACGGGCAAAGTAGAGAATTCGGTGCGAGTTGGGGCGATCGAACTAACTCTTTCCGGGCCGACTAAGTTTTTGGCAAATAAGAATATTTTAGCTTTTGATTTTACCAGAATTACCGTGAAATTGTTGGGTAAAACAGTGTATCAAGGATTTATTCGCGCTGGTGAATCGCGGGAGGCGGATTTTTTTAGTTTGAGTGTGGGGAATCAGGCTTTTTTTGCATATTTTTTAATAGAAGATGGGATAATTGCCGCGAGGGGAAGGGGCGGCGGATTGGCTTTGTGGGCGAGAGTGTAATAGACCTCTTGCACAAGTCAAATTTACCCCCCGCAAGTCCCCCCTCCCGCGGGGAGAAACAAGAATAATCTTGCTCCCTCCCCGCGGGAGGGGAGGGTTGGGGTGGGGTGC
>NZ_CAWPRX010000061.1:0-15973 GCF_963890365.1 Tychonema sp. LEGE 07196
GGCGAGCGGCGATCGCTGGCGATCGTCCCGGTGAGGCTGGCGATCGTCCCGGTGAGGCTGGCGAGCGTCCCGGTGAGACTGGCGAGCGTCCTGGTGAGGCTGGCGAGCGTCCTGGTGAGGCTGGCGAGCGTCCGGTAGTGCCTGTTGGGAAGCCCGGTATAGATGGCAGTCCGGGTATAGATGAGGCGGGAACTCCTGCTATGTCTGGGGAGCCTGCCGGTCTGGTTCCGGGGCGTCCGGGGCCCGCTGGCTGCCGTCCGGTGCTACCTGTTGGGAAGCCCGGTATAGATGGCAGTCCGGGTATAGATGCCGGATCTCCTGCTATGCCTGGGGAGCCGGCCGGTCTGGCTCCGGGGCGTCCCGGTCTGGCTCCGGGGCGTCCGGGGACTGCTTGGGGACGCGCTGAAATTGGCGGTCTCCATTGGGGTAAGGAGGTTAACGGCAGGTTGGGAACACTCGACACCTGTACGGGGGTTTGAGATTGGGGAAGTTGGGCAATTTCACCGCCGCCCGGTGTGCTATTGCGCTGTGCTGGTGTCCACTGAGGCGGATTTCTCTCGTCTGGCAGCTTGGGCAGACTTGGCACTTGTCTGGCTGGCAGGGTTGGAAGTTCGTTGCCGCCCACGCCACCGTCTATTTTGAGCGGTTGAGGGGGAAGGACTGAGAATGGGTCGTTTCCTAAGCCGGGGATTGTGGTCTGTGGAATTCCCGTCCCGTTTACAATAGCTCCAGATGCTGTCTTTTTGCCTTGGATGTCTGCTTGAGCTTGTCTGGCCCGTTCGTCGGGGTTTGTAGATCGGATCAAGCCGGGGGGCTGGGCCGCGACTACGGGAGAAGGAAATGTCTGAGCTCCAGGACTGGGACTGGCGGAGGCGCCGGGAGTTCCGGGAGCGTTGGTGGCCGGTGACGGAGATCCTGCACCGGGAGTGGGAGTTGGACTGGGAGTGTTGCCGCCGCCGTCGCCGCCACATCCTGCAGTCCAGAAAGCCAACATTCCTATAGTTGCAAAATATAAAAGTTTACGCATTGCCGATCGCCCTAAACGCCTGACTTTTAAGTGATCCAAATGAGTAGCGAAGTTGCTGCCATTTGCGGTTTTAAGTTTACCTGTGTTTGATGGTATGCGATCGCTTTTAAATTGCCAAGTTTTCTCGACGATCTGATGTTGCAGCGGGCGCTAGGTTTTCGGGAGCGGGTTAGGATATCAATGGCGGTCTTCTTTCGACATACTGAAATTACTAAAGGCATTTTATGGTGGCAAAAGTTTTTTTCAAGGGGATTTGGCGATCGGGCATTGTTTCTGCTGCTGTTTTGGCAGCAGTTGGCTTAGTAGGAGGTGGCGAACTACATTCTCCTTCACATCTGGCGGCAGCATTCTCAACAAAACTTGAGAAACCGGGTTTATTTACGAAAAATCTAGGCTCTCAGGCGCTCCCGCAGCGTGAAACCAATGCGATCGCATTGGTGTCGGATCGGAGTTTCCAGCAGCTCGATCGCACTTTCACAGCAAGCTCGATCGCCACAACTGGCAATGTGTACACTCAGTTTCGCCGAGGCCCGTCAAATCGCGTCCAACCGCCGGCCTCTCCATCTGCCAATCCAAAGGTATTTCAAGCTAAAATCAAGCGCCGCGATGGTGGAACGCCGGTGATTGACGTGGTATTTAACGGTGACAAGACTTTTGAGATGATTGTCGATACGGGGGCGAGCGGCACCTTGATTACTCAGCGGATGGCTGCTGTACTGGGAGTGAGGCCGGTACGCACCGTGAGGGCGGGGATCGCTGACGGTAGCGTTGTCGAGTTTCCGATCGGCTTAGTGCGATCGATTCGGGTTGGGGGTGCTGCGATCCAAAATGTCGAAGTGGCGATCGCCAAACAAATGCCAATTGGTCTGCTCGGTCACGATTTCTTTGGCAATTACGATGTCAAAATTAAAAAAGATGTTGTAGAATTTTATGTCCGCTGAGAGCGAGCCGATGCGGAAACCGATAGTTGATCGACTCCTGTAAAGTTATTCACAGCCCCCTCAAAGCTGTTTTATAGCAATTAGATGGAGGTATCGATCGATCAATTCCCCAATCCATCAATCTAAAATCTAAAATCTAAAATAGACGGGCTTCTCATTTTGTTGATATATCGGTTCGATCGCGTGGTGAGGATAGCCCAAGGCCCAATCCCTCCGCAACGCTAGATCCCAATCCCTCCGCAACGCTAGATCCCTGCGCGGGCCGATGCCCTGCGCGGGCCGATGCCCGATAGTACCTCATCGCTAGAACCCCGATAAAAGCTATATTTATTTCTTGAGGCAGTAGTCAAACGTCGCCAAGTGTGGTATTGTTTTGAGTGTTTGCAGAGCCGTAGACCGTTGAACTATTTCTGAAAATCCGGCCGCAAAAGCACGGCGGCTGTTGGTGAGATCGGTAACAGTCTCAGACTTTGGATTCAAAATTGTTGAAGGCAAGGCAATCAATTAGACAATTCGCCAATCAGGTCGAAATCAGTTCCCAAAATGCTGCATCTGAGGGAATTTAGGTTGGCTTTGTTGGGCCAAAGCGTAGAAAGTATGTAAACTGATTTGCGGAAGATGTTCCCCAAACTCGGAACTCATGACGATCGAGAAATTAGTTATTGTAAATAAGGTATTCGCATGGCACAAACGTCTGTATCTCCTGTAGTGCTGATTATTCTAGACGGCTGGGGTTATCGCGAACAAAAAGACGGAAATGCGATCGCCGCGGCGAACACGCCCGTAATGGACAGTCTCTGGGCCGCTTATCCCAGAACTCTGATTAGAACATCGGGCCGCGCAGTAGGGCTTCCTGACGGGCAAATGGGCAACTCCGAAGTCGGTCACTTGAATCTGGGCGCGGGCCGCGTCGTTCCTCAAGAGTTAGTGCGGATCTCGGATGCTGTCGAAGATGGTTCTTTGCTAGAAAACCGCGCCCTACTTCAACTTTGCTCCGAAGTCCGCAGTCGGGGCGGCAAATTGCACCTGACTGGTCTTTGTTCCGAGGGCGGGGTTCACTCGCACCTGAGTCACATTTTGGGTTTGCTAAAGCTAGCAAAGGCCCAAGGAATTTCTGAAGTTTGCATTCACGCCATTACTGACGGCCGCGATACTACTCCGAAAGAGGGCGTGGAAGCTCTCCGCAAGATTCAAGGTTATATCGAACAGGTGGGAATTGGTCGGATTGCTACCATCAGCGGCCGCTATTACGCGATGGACAGGGACAAACGCTGGGATCGGGTGCAGCGAGCCTATGAGGTGATGACGATTGAGGGCGCGCCTGATGGTCGATCGGCAGTTGATGTGTTGCAAGCATCCTATGCGGTCGGACTGACCGACGAGTTTGTACTTCCGACTCGGATTGCTCCGGGCGCGGTGGCATCCGGCGATGGGATGATTTTCTTCAATTTTCGCCCCGACAGGGCTAGAGAGTTGACTCAGGCCTTTGTAGCGCCGGATTTTAAGGGGTTTGAACGGCATTTAATTGAGCCGCTCAGTTTTGCAACTTTTACTCAGTACGACCCGAAGTTGTCGGTGTTGGTGGCTTTTGAACCGCAAAATTTGGACAATATTCTGGGCGAGGTGATTTCTCGTCACGGTTTGCGGCAGTTGCGGACGGCGGAAACTGAAAAGTACGCTCACGTAACTTATTTTTTTAATGGGGGTCTGGAAGAGCCTTTTCCGGGGGAAGACCGCGAGTTGGTGCAGAGCCCGATGGTGGCGACTTACGATACGGCACCGGAGATGTCGGCGGCCCTGGTGACTGATGTGGCGCTGGCTGCTTTGTCTAAGCGGATTTATTCGTTTGTGGTGCTTAACTACGCTAACCCGGATATGGTTGGTCATACGGGGATGATGGATGCGACGATAATTGCGATCGAAACTGTGGATAAATGTTTGGGGCGGCTGTTGACTGGCATTAATAAGGCTGGAGGTACGGCAATTATTATTGCTGACCACGGGAATGCTGAGTTGATGTTCGATGAGAATGGCAATCCTTGGACGGCTCACACTACTAACCCGGTGCCGTTTATTCTGGTAGAAGGCGAAGGTGTGCAAATTCCGGCTCACGGCACTGATGTTCCTCTGAGGGAGGACGGTTGTTTGGCTGATATTGCGCCGACTATTCTGGATCTGTTGAGGTTGCCTCAGCCGCCGGAAATGACGGGACGTTCTATGATTGAACCGGCTGATTTTGAAGTTCGCGCCAATCGCACTCCGGTGCGGGTGCGACTGTAGCAGGTGTCAGGTTAAGGCTGAAAACCCTTGATAAGTCTCGTTTGTAGCCAAGGCCCGATCCCCCTAAATCCCCCTTAAGAAGGGGGACTTTGAGAAGAATCCTGTCCCCCCTTCTTAAGCTACGGTGTACACACATCTCTGTGTAGAACCAAAATCCTCGGATATCTCCCTAAATCCTCCTTAAGAAGGGGGACTTTGAGAAGAATCCTGTCCCCCCCTTATTAAGGGGGAGTAGGGGGCAAGCTAAGGGGGGATCGGGCTACGGGTAAAAGCGAGATTTCTCAAGGTTTTCAGGGTTAAATTGGCACGATGAAAGGCAGTGCCGTGTCTCTAACATAGGTTGTGCGCGATCGACCGAATTTGATATCATAATAAATTACTGATTACTAATTACCAATTACCCCCCCGATTATGAATATTGTTTCTCTGTTACAAATTATCTGGTCTTTGTCTGCTCTAGGACTTGTGGTTTTGGTGTTGCTGCACAGCCCTAAAGGCGATGGTATTGGAGGGATTGGCGGACAAGCTCAATTGTTTACTAGCGCTAAGAGTGCGGAAACGACTCTGAATCGCATTACTTGGGGTTTGTGTATTGTTTTTATGGGTTTGACTGTAATTTTGAGTGCTGGTTGGTTGACTCCTGCATCGTAAGATGAGGATTTTTAACCGCAAATAAACGCAGATTGACGCAGATATAAATTTGAGATAGTTTGCATTAATCTGCGTTTATTTGTGTTTATTTGCGGGCGGAACAATGCGGTTGTGGAAAGTTAGGATCAAAAATCGATTGCGGGCTGGTTTGGGATTGGCTTTATGTTGTTTTAGCCTGATAATTTTTAGTCAGGTTAATACTCCTGCTGCTAGTGTTTCTATTCTGGAGAATAGTTGGCCTGCTCCACAGGTTCACCCTTTGCCGCCAATGCTGGAAAATTGGCAGGATTCAACAAATAGCGGTGATTATTTCGATCGCATTAAGCCACCGAATGTTGGTCATTTGCTGTGGTCGAAGTTCCCGATTCAGGTTTATGTTGAGCGTCCCGCTGATGCTAATAAGTCTGAAGAATGGATGGCGGTTGTGTTGGATGTTGTGCGGGAATGGGGCGTTTATTTACCTTTGGAGGTGGTGGATAGTTCGGAGGTAGCTGATATTACAATTTTACGTCGGGCTCCGCCTTTGCGTCAAGGGATTTTGCGATCGCGCTCTGGGGAATCTACCTATAAATTGTACACCCGTCAAGATGGCGATAAAACTGTTTTATCTCACCGGTTTTCGGTTTATTTGAATCCCAATCAAGTGGGTAAGTATGTTGCGGCGACGGCGCGACACGAGTTAGGCCACGCCTTGGGAATTTGGGGTCACAGTTCGATGGAGACTGATGTGCTTTATTTTTCTCAGGTACGCAATCCTCCCCCTATTTCTGCGAGGGATGTTAATACTTTGAAGCGGGTTTATCAGCAGCCAACTCGGTTGGGGTGGGAATTGTAGTTACGGGCGAATGTAATTCGCTTCTACACAAACCAAGCCGGCCTTCGCAGACTTTAAGAACACGAGAGTTATATACAAAAGAGAAGAAAGATGAAAGATGAAGCTTTTGGCATTGTGCCAGTTTTTGCGACAGAAACTGATAGTTTGTTTTTGTTGATTCAACATCAAGCCGGACATTGGGCGTTTCCTAAAGGTCACGCAAATCCGGGGGAATCAGCGCTAGAAACGGCGAAGCGGGAGTTTGAGGAGGAAACTGGCATCCGCGATTGTGAAGTGCTGGAGGAGCCTAGTTTTGTGGAACGTTATTCCTTTGTTAAGGAAGGGAAGCCTAGTTCTGTGCAACATTATTCCTCTGCGAAGGAAGGAGAATCAATTGAAAAGACTGTTACTTACTTTTTGGCTTTTGTAAATTCAAGGGAAGTTCAGTTGCAAGTGGAGGAAGTTCAAAATTCGGCCTGGAGTTCCTTTGAGGATGCAGTTAAGCTGATTACTTTTGATGGGAATCGGCAGATTTTGAGGGAAGTTAAAGCATTTTTGGACGATAAAAAAAATAGTTAATATCAAATCCGCTTATCTAATCATAATTAAGTTTACAGTCAGGACTTTAGTTCTCTATTAAAACTTTAATTCGCTAAGGACTGAAGTCCTGACTGCAAACAAATTGTTCTGTTAGATACCCGACTTTTTGAAGAAGTCGGGTATCTAGGTATTCTGTGAGATTATTTGTGGGTTTTCTGGATTTTGGCGTGATGTTCTAGGCGAGCGAAAACGTTGTAGGCATCGGGCCCTGGATTGCCGTGCTCGACTGCGCCGTCGATGGGGCCGTCGATGGCTTTCCAAGCTGGAATTCCGCCTTTTATTTCGGCTACTTTTCTAAAGCCGGCGGCGCGGAGAAGATTGGCGGCTTCTGCTGTTTGTTCGTCGGTTTCGCCGTAGATGTAGATGTCGCGAACGGGTTCTAGACTCGATTTTGCGCGCTCTACTAATTCGTCCATTGGCATCGGTACTGCGCCGGTAATGCGACTTTTGTTGAAGCTTTCAAAATCGCGCGCGTCGATGATTGTAAGTCCTGGTTCGCCCCAATCTAAACGGGCTTTGAGGTCGTGGCTGGATACTTGGGCTCTTAAAGCGGGAGGGGTGGGAGTAATGTCGGGAAGTTTTTCTTTGATGTCGGAAATTTGGTCGGGAATAGTTTTCATGGCTACATTTGTATTGAATGCTTTGATAGCAATGTAACGAGATGTGTAAGTTGAATGCGTCTTTCTAAAGGCATAATCGGGTATTTAACTAAAGTCGCAGTTAAGTTGAATTGCTGGTGGTTGACTGCTGTTGGGAACGCTATATTTGTTGAGCTTGTTAACCTGTTCCTGCCCCGGCTGCGGATTGTTTTGATTGAAAAGTGCGATTTTATACCAGTTGTTTAAAACAATGCTAAAAAATAAATTTTGTTTTTTTTACTTTGTTGTTGAAGTGCGGATGTACTCGAAAAGTCGATCGACTGCGGGGATTTATTGCGGTATCAGCAGCCTGGGAATTCTCTGGTAGGAATTTTGAAAATTGGTATTGTTTGGAGCGGATGTTTTGAAGTGCGATCGCTCGTTCGGTTCAGTATTGTATCAAATGATGACACTTTGGTCAATCCTAATTATTTTAAAATGAAAATTGCTGGATGCTGTGGGCGGTATGGTGCGCTATTTTGCTGAAAAATTGAGAGGTTTTTCTGCAAAATTTCTGGTAAGATTTGATACTAACAATAGGTATTTAAAGGTATGGATATGTCTGAAAACAGTGAAATTGCGGTGTCTAAAACTTTGACACCGGAACAGCAGGCGGTTTGGGATGCAAAGGCGAAGGTTCGGGTGCTGCTGAATTTGTGGGATTTGGGCGGCGGAAAGATGCAGGTGAAAAAGGGGGATTTGACTAAGCGGATTGTTCGTACTAATGAGACGAGTCAGAGATATCTGGGAGTGCTCGGTGAGTTGCAGGAATCTGGGGCGATCGAGTATTCGCTGGTAAATCGGGTGACGCTGGTGGAGTTGAGCGCGAAGGGGAAAGAGGTTTTGGCGGATGGCTTGAAAAGTGCTGATTCTCTGTTTGAGTTTGATGGTTCTCAAATCGGTACTCGGCTGGGAAATGCTTTGTTGAAGTGGATTCGGCATCAGGATGGTGCGGCGGGTGTTGGGGTTGAGGCGGGGAAGGGGGATGCAGGGGCGATCGCCTCCTATGACAATTTTAAGGCTGTGGCGTTGAAGGTGTACGACAGCTTGAACCGGGAGTTTAACTTAGACGATTTAGTGCCGATTTATCGGATGCGGCGGGCGATCGGCGAAAAAGTCAGCCGTTCTCAATTCAACGAGTGGCTGTTGGAAATGCAGGCTACTGATATTTTTCAGCTAATGGCAGGAGAAACGCAAGACATCACCCCAGATAAACGTGAAGACTCAATCACCATTCCTGGTGGTGCATTGCGTTACTACGCCAAGCGTTTGAATTCATAAAATTGCCCTCAATCTTTTTGTGTTTCGTTAACCTCACACCCGATAACCATGAACAATATACCAGTTTCCCCAATAGAAACCCTGAATGCTGCAATCCAAAATCACAATCCATTTAGCAAAGCTGGCATTGTCAAAGAACAAGATATTTGGGGAAAAGGGTTCCCCGATATTCCCACTCTAAATGCTCACGCTTCCGATGCCATTTTTCAGGCTGTTGAAAAAGTACAGACAAGTCAATCCAGCCAAGAAAAGGTGACTTCACTGGTATTAACTGCTCAACAGGGAGTGGGAAAAAGCCACATTTTAAGTCGCACTCGCCACAGACTAGAAAGCAATGGTGGTGCTTTGTTCGTTTATGCCAGTGTTAATAATTACACTGACTTAAATTTGATAAAATACCAATTTCAGCAAACTTTAGCTAACAGTTTGAGTCACACAGGCAGCCAAAGCGTCATGCAATGGCAGGAAATAGCGGCAGCAATGGCAAACGAAGGTTTCAAAGCTATCAATTCTGCTTCACAGAATCTTTCTCCTCAAGAACTGATAGACCGATTTGACAGAGTATGTGCTAGTTGGGCAACTAAAAATAAGAATTTCATGAACACCCTGACTAAGCAAGTTCTCAAAACAAAATCAAAGGCAGATCCTTATATTGTTCGAGCTGTTTTGTGGACTTTATCAGAATCTGAAACACCTTTTGCTATCAAATGGTTATCTGGTGAAGAGTTAGATAAATCTAAAGCTGAGGAATTAGGATTGCCGGCTAATTCCGGCAAGACTAATCAGGACAGAGAAGCAGAATCTCTGAATAATGTCCAGCAAATTTTAAACTTGGTGAGTTACTACAGTCCTGTAATCATTTGTTTTGATGAAATAGATGTCAATACAAGTTGTAGAGATGATGGCTTGACAACACCGCAGGTAATTGCGGATTTAGTTAAGCGTTTGTATGATACTCTCGAACACTCCGATCTCGGTCAAGGTTTGGTTATTATCACAGTGATGATGCCCTATACATGGACAGACACAGTTAACGTAATGTCTGGCGGTATACCGGATCGAGTTTCAACATATACGCAGCGAAAACCAATCGATTTAAAATACTTAAATGGTGACTCTCTAGTTGATTTAGTCGGACTATGGTTGCAAGATTTTTATCAGGTCAGAAATTTAAATCCTCCTCATCCGGTCTACCCATTTGAGGAAACTCAACTGAGAGAACATGGTAGAGGTAAGCCAACTGTACGCGAAGCTTTGAACTGGTGTGCAGAGAATTTTCAAGTTTTCATGCCTCCAATGCCTGAACTTCCAGAAGATCCTATTGAGCGGTTTGAGTTTGCTTTAACCAAAGAACTTGAGGCAGACATTAGAGAGGAGATGGAGGATAATTCCACAATTGCTCAGGCTATTTACTTTGGCTTTGAAACCTTGAAAGGTCAGACAATTGACAAGGTAACAGTTGATGACATTACTGCTGAGATTAAACCAAAGGCAAAAAATGCGGGTTGGATCGGATTCAAGATAATTGGCACTGAAAACGGAAAAGCTATCAAGATTGGTGTGGCAATTATCCAAACTTCTCAATCTGAATTAGTTGCTGCATTAAAGCGCTTAATTGATTATCAGACCTTTGATTTGACGCGCGGTTGTTTAGTACGTTCCCAATCCAAAATAGAAAATATCAAGAAAACTTCTAAAGCCTACAAGCTACTAGAGGAACTCGTATCAGTAGAAAAAGGCGGTGAGATCGTGTATTTGGTTGAAGAGCAAATAAAACCGCTGATGGCTCTCCGTGCTGTTTGTAAAAAATGCCGAGATTATAATTTAACAGAAGACCAGGTTTTTGAGTTCATATCTCAGAAGCACCTCACTTTTGAGAATCCTTTACTGCGGGAAATTTTGAGCGAGCCCTCCGGTGAAATGCCTGTCGTTGACGATGAAGATGAAAGCCTACTTTTAGAAGACATTTTCAACCCTCCCAGTAGTGATGATACAGATGATGGGGATCTAAGTGACCTATTTAGTTAACCATGAGCAAATCAATTTTGCTTCAAACAGCTCTGGCTTTACCAAATCCAGATATTGAAGCTTTAATCCAAGGACGAATGATTGCAGCTATGCCTCGGATGTTTCTGAATCCGGGGCGGACATTTGCTTTGTATCCAGCTAATCTTTCGGTTGATTTGCTATCGGGCGATCGATATTATCGATCGCATTTTTTGCCTGTTGCTCAAAAGGCACTTGCTCAGTTAAATTCAGATAAAGTTTCGATCAAAGCTTGGGCTAGGTGCGAATTGTGCCAAATGGTGAACGATGGTGAATCGTTAGAGGCTTTGTCGCGGTTAACCATCTGGAAAACAGAGGCATTACAGCAAATTCTCCAGCAGCGTCCTTTTATTTTTGTAGCTTACCTGCGGGTTTATTTGCTGTCTCAGCCACTTGAAATGTCAGTGCATCCCAGCGGGAATTTTGTATCTTTGCCAAAACCCCTAACTGTTACTGATTCAACGCCAGTGTTGAGCGAGTCTATCTTTGCCAAACGCCGTCAAAAGCTGGAAAAACTAGAGCCTCCTGAACATCCAGAATTGGAAGAGTTGCAAAGTGCATTAGTGCATTTATCCACCACCAACCCAAAAGCCAAACAACTAGACGCAGAAATCAAAATGTTTCTAGGTTGGTCAGAAAACTCACTAACATCAAAACCCGATCCTGATTTAGATTGGATTAAAACAATTGCACAAATCGGCAATTCTAGCGATGGTCATACATTTGAAAAGTTAGTCCGCAAAAGTTTTATCAAGCTAGGATTTGCCAATTCTAACAATAAACCAGAAGCTAGCCTCGATCCAGAATCAACAGGCGGTGCTGGCGGATTAGATTTCTACTGTGAAACTCCCTATCAGGTAGTGGGAGAATGCAAAGCTACCAAAAGTGAAACCGTAGCTGATGGAACGCCAGCGCAACTTATCAAGTTAGGCCATAAGCATCTTCAGGAACAATACAACTGCTGTATTAAGATAATTATGGCCGCTGGTCAGCTAAATGGACACGCTAAAAAAACTGCTATCGGAAACCACATGAACGTAATTCGCCCTGAAACATTGCAAAAGCTGGTTGAACTGAAAGCTAAGCAACCAGGTTCGATCGATTTATTACAATTAAAACCTTGTTTGGAACAACAGCCGTTTGGTGAGGAAGCCGATGCTAAGGTTAATCGCTATATTGACGATGTGCGGGAAAAGCTTAAAGTGCGATCGCAAATCATACAAGCAGTGAAACAACTTTGCTCAGATAGCGACTTTCCGACGGTTGTTGAGATTAAAGTTCAATACAATGCTAGATTTGCCACCACTGATTCTAAGCTGACAAACGAATCAGTAAAGGATTTGACTATAGAACTTTCTTCACCGCTGACGGGTTACTTAGGGCGAATTAAAGGAGATAATTGGCAAAGCGATCGCTTTTATTTCCTGCGCGACTTGCCGATCGATGATTGAGACTAAAAAAGGGCGCTCGCACTTCATCCACTTTCCTAAACAGAATCAGGATCTACGCCCAACTCCCGCAACCTCGCCGCCAATCTTTCCGCTTTCTGCAATTGAGCTTGTTCTGCCTTAATTAACCCTTCCACCAATGGCGGATCTAAAATTTCATTGACTGATAATCTCAGATTGGGAAATACTACAGATACCATTTCTTCACCCGGCAAATAATTTACCTCTGTATAAATGTCATCACCTTCGAGAAATGCCATAACTCGCACCCGTTGTCTGTTTTCTGATGGGTCAACAATTACATATTCCGGCACGTTAGCTAGTTGGTACTCTCCTCGTTTGGTTATATAATCGGCCCGCCGATCTTGGCTGACCACTTCTATTACTAATAACGGCGTTTCATCAAAGCCAAGGATGCCGGAACCGGGTCTTGCAAGAGCTTGTTCCCACAAACTTTGAGTGCAGACAACTACATCGGGAATGCGGGATGTAGCATCTTCTGTTCTCACTCCTACAGAAGTTTTTACTACTAAATCGAGATTGTGTTCAGCGAGATAACGCTGCAATTTGTAAACCCAATATTCGCAGATGCTTGTATGTAATGCGCTAGCCGTTGCCATTGGTATTAATTTGCCTTTGTACAGTTCGTATTTTACATCGTCCTTGCTTTGATAAACTCTGTATTCTTCAAAGGTCAATGTGGGCGAAGTATCGAGCTGTTTTTCTTCGACTGCTGGCACAACAGATTGAGACATATATTTTTACCTATCTCGATAGTTTACTATAGCAATCCTTGCAGGAGTCGTAAATTTTTGACCCCACCCCAACCCTCCCCTTATCAAGGGGAGGGAGTAAGAAATTCACAAATGATTTAGGATGGCTATATTATACTCAATTTTAATTTTAACACTCAAGGCATTGAGTACGAAAAGATCGATCGCCCCGATCGACTATCCAACAACCGCACACCGTAATATTTTTAATATTTGTCAAAATACAAATTAAATATTTGCTTGAGATTACCATTTGGGCGATCGCCTCAACAAGGCTGTAGCTGCCTCACTGTCGAGTGGTTTAGAGAAAAAGTACCCCTGACCGTACTCGCAGCCGATCGCCCGCATTTGAGCCAATTGCACGGCGGTTTCGACACCTTCTGCCACTACCTCCATCCCCAAACTGCGGGCCAGCATGACGATCGCCCGCACGATTTCCAAATTTTCCCCAGCAGAGCCGATGCGGCTGACAAAAGAGCGATCGACCTTCAAAATATTAATCGGGAACTTGTGCAAATAACTCAGAGACGAATAACCAGTACCGAAATCATCAATACATAACCCTATTCCTAACTCTCTCAATTGCGAAAGCATAGCCGCCGCCGCTTCCCCATCTTCCATCACCACAGTCTCAGTAATCTCCAACTTCAAACAGCGAGCATCAACACCAGTTTTCTGCAAAACTTGCTTCATTTGCTCGATCGAATCAGTTGCCGAAAACTGTCTTCCCGAAAGATTTACAGCTACTGTCAGACGCGAATTTCCCACAGGTAAATTCAAACTTTGCCACTGAATAATTTGGCGGCAGCTTTCATTCAAAACCCACAAACCCAAAGGCATAATTAACCCAGTTTCCTCAGCCATCGCAATAAATTCCATCGGGGAAACCAAACCCCGTTCCGGGTGCAACCAACGCACCAGCGCCTCAAATCCAATAACAGAGCCGCTTTTCAAACAAACTATCGGCTGATAATAAACAGTAAAAGGACATTCCAATTTAAGAGGAGGAGCCAATTGTGATTTCAAACGATCCCGCAGGCGATCGATTTCGGATACAGGCGAATTTTCCGCCACCAGCCCACCTGCAAAATTCACAATTGAATATGTCAAATTCAGTTCTTCAACCGACTGCCGCAAATCGTGTTCCAAGTGCATCAAAGCCACAGCCCGAGTGTGCATCGCACTGGTAAACACTTCGTAGCGAGCTTTACCCAGAGCTTTTGCGCGGTACATCGCAATATCAGCATCGCGCAAAATATCTCCAGGTAACTGATATTTTTCGGTACTCAAAGCAATGCCGATACTAGCAGTAATTAAAACTTTATGACCTTCTAAATAAAGCGGTCGTTCGAGCGTTTTCAGAATTCCCTTTGCTTGGGCGATGGCTTCATCAACACCTTGAATTTCCTCCAGCAAAATCACAAACTCATCTCCTCCCAGACGAGCCGCCGTATCGCCCGGTCGCAAACAAGTCAAGAGACGGCGGGCCACAGCCACCAACAGCCGATCGCCCGTACCGTGTCCCTGGCTGTCATTAATCACCTTAAACCTGTCCAAATCCAGAAACAGCACCGCAAACTGATAGTTCGGATGCCGTTTGACGCGGGCAAAAGCTTGCCCCAACCTGTCAGTCAACAAAGCGCGGTTCGGCAACTCCGTCAGCGCGTCGTGCAAAGCATCGTGCAACAATTGGTCTTCAGCCGCCTTGCGCTCAGTCACGTCGTGACAGTTGACGACAATTCCCCGCACCGAAGGTTCCGCCAGCAAATTCGTCGCCACCGCTTCCAAAACGCACCAGAAACCGTCCTTGTGCCGCACTCGGTATTCCGCCAATCCTATGCCAACTTTCGGCATTTCCATGACACCTTGGAAAACTTGAGCCACCATCGGCAATTCGTCAGGGTGAATCAAATCAAATACAGAGCGGCCGAGCACTTCCGCCGTCGGGTAGCCCAAAATCCGCTGTAGGGAAGGAGAAACATAGCGGCAAAAGCCTTTTTCATCCAGAATTACAATAATGTCTCTAGCATTTTCAATGAGCGATCGAAAACGCTTCTCGCTTTGTCGCAGTTCTTGTTCCGTGCGCTTGCGATCGGTAATGTCGGTATTCAGGTAAATCAGACCGACAATTTTCCCCGTCGGGTCTTTAATAGCATCGGCCCGCAGCAGCACTTGCACAATTTCGCCGCTTTTTGTGCGGTTGGTAACTTCACCAGACCAAGAATAACCTTGGGCGATCGTGTCCAGTACCTCCCTAGCGACGGCGGGGTCTACAAAAACTGTCGGTATACCTCCAGCGAGTTTCAATTCCTCTGCGGTGTCCCATTCAAATAGCTGAGAAAACGCTTGATTTTGATAAATGTGAGTGCCGTTGGCATCGCTCATGCCGATCGCGTCGCTCGAACTTGCCACCGCCTTGCGAGTCAGCACCAGAGCTTCTTCTGCCCGCTTGCGCTCGGTAATGTCAATCCCTACCAGACAAGCTGCATTCCCGCGATCGTACTTTTGAGCCACAATCAAATAATGTCCCGCCGACTGTCCGCCGCCGGTTTTCACCTTAGCGCTGAGTTCTTTAATCGCTTCCGTAGCGTCGCCAGCAAAAAACTCCACCACAAAAGAATGAAAATCCTCACTCGCGCCCAGAAAACCGATATCTTGACCCACAAAAGCCGAGGGCGGCAAACCGTGCAGTTTAGCTAGGTGCTGGTTAACCCCCAAATAGTGCAAATCCGAGCTAATCCAAGACACTGTTCCCGGAACTGCTTCCAAAATCGTTTGCAGTTGGTCGTTAGCTTGCTGCAAAGCTTCCTGTACTTCTATGCGTTCCGACAAGTCCGACTGAACGCCTACGAAGTGAGTCAATTTACCGCTGTCATCTCGCAGGGGATATAGAGACAATTTGCTCCAAAAAGGAGTGCCGTCTTTGCGATAATTTTTGATTGTTGTCTGGATTTCTCGACCTTGGCGCAAGGCTTCGCGGATCTTAGCTACCGTAGTGCGATCCGTATCGGAACCTTGCAAAAATCGGCAGTTGCGCCCCAACACTTCATCGGCGCAGTAACCCGTGATCCGCTCAAAGGCAGGATTGCAATAAAGTATGGGACAGTCTGGTGCAATGGCATCAGCAATGATAATACCGCTGCTAGTAGCTGCCAAAGCTCGATCGCGCAGCCACAGTGGATCTGAGGCCGTATGGCGATCGGCCGCACTTTCCACTTCACCTAAATTAGAAATTGACTGGTTCTCCCGATCTCCCATCAGCCGAACTTTCAAGCAAACCTTTACAATTTCCGAGTTGTTTCTTACTTTAGCGTTTTTCTGGATGCCCGCCACGTAAATTGTATCTTGGCGTTAAAATACGCAGGATTTCACCAAGCATTGTTAGCTGTATTTTCTACTGTTGGTGTTGCGCCTTTAAAAAAAGCACATTTTCGCGAACGCAAAGAACCCTGAATTCTTCCCCCCCTCATGCCC
>NZ_CAWPRX010000062.1:0-15817 GCF_963890365.1 Tychonema sp. LEGE 07196
GAATTAGCCCCCCCTTGGTAAGGGGGGGTTGGGGGGGTATGGGAATTAGCCCCCCCTTGTAGGGGCGGTGAATGGTGCGTGCCCGCCCCGGCTGGGGTACTTGTATAGGCGTAACTGCTCCAATTAATGTAAGCTTTTGCTAAATCGCCGTCGCCTGTCCAGTTTTGAGCTTCAATTATGCCTTGAAGTCCGGCGCCGTAAGCCCCCGGTTTTGAACCAAAGACTCGAAATTGCGATCGCACTTCTGCATCTTCCCGACTCAAACCCGCCGCTTCCCAATCCAAAATCTCTTGCTTAACTTGCGCTGCTAAAGGATTATCTTCGGCAGGTTCTTCTAAATTTGCCACAGCTTTTACCGCACTGTCAAACAAATCAATTAAGTTAAAAAAAGCATCGCGGAAAAACCCAGAGATTCGCAAAGTAACATCAACGCGCGGCCGCCCCAAAACAGCAACAGGCAATATTTCAAAATCTACAACCCGGCGCGAAGGCCCATCCCAAATTGGCTGAACTCCTAGTAATGCTAGTGCTTCGGCGATGTCGTCTCCCCCTGTCCGCATGGTGGATGTTCCCCACACTGACAAACCCAAAGTTTTCGGATATTCGCCGTTTTCTTGAGTGTATCTTTCGATTAAAGTTTCCGCAGCAACTCTGCCAACTCTCCAGGCGGTTTCTGTCGGTATGGCGCGGATATCTACCGAGTAAAAATTGCGACCTGTGGGCAATACATCGGGTCTGCCGCGAGTGGGCGCGCCGGATGCGCCGCTGGGGATGTGTCGCCCATCTAGTCCGCGCAACAGGTTAGTAATTTCTTGGTTTGTTTGGAGGAGTGAAGGCAAAAGATAGTTTTCGATCCAGTCTAATTCCTGTTGGGTTTCTTGTCCTATTGTGATATTTTTTGCAACCGCAGATGAAGCTGATGAACGGGGACGAACGCCGATATTTTGGATTAAGTTATCGACTAATTCTGCGGCTTGTTCTTCGAGTTCGGCTGTTAAATCGCCTGCGGTGGTTAAGGGATCGAAATCTAGGTTTAAGTCTTTGGCGAGGGAGCGGGTTAAGCCGGAACGATTTGTGCTAGGATGGCGGGCGATCGCAATTATCAAATCTCTCAACTGTCGCCCTTGGGGACATTGACCAAAAATGTGCAATCCGTCGCGAATTTGCGATTCTTTTAGTTCGCAAAGATAGCCGTCTGTGCGGGTGATAAATTCGGTAAATTCGGATTTATTTAGCTGGATTCCTAAGTCTTTATCTAAGTTTTCCTGGTTGGTGAGGGCTACAATGCGATCGCGAATCATCGGTAATCGAGACGGATCTAAGCTTTGGGCTTCGCAATATTCGTCGATTAAGGCTTCTAATTGCTGCAAAGGCCCGTAAAGTTCGGCGCGAGTCATCGGCGGGGTCAGGTGGTCGATGATGGCGGCTTGCGATCGTCTTTTTGCCTGGGAACCTTCCCCCGGATCGTTGACAATGAACGGATAAAAATTCGGCATCGCGCCTAATGCTACTTCGGGATAACATTTGTTAGATAGTGCAATACTTTTACCGGGAAGCCATTCTAAATTGCCGTGTTTTCCCGCATGAATTATCGCATCAATTCCTAATTTTTCTCGCAACCAATAATAGTAAGCTAGATAATTGTGGGTAGGTTCCAAATCTGGGGCGTGATAGTTTAAGGCTGGGTCAATTTCGTATCCGCGCGACGGTTGTATTCCCACAAATACATTGCCAAACTGAATCCCCGGAATCGGAAAGTAGGGACACGGCATTGCCGTGTCCCTACCTTGTGTATGACCTTCTGCCAACCCCCATCTATTGCAAATTCCCTCCTGTACTTCCGGCGGTAAAGTAGCAAAGTATTTTTGATATTCTGCTAAATCCAAAGATTGACGAACAGGCTGTAATTCGCGTCCTTCCGGGTCATTTGTCACGCCCGAAGTCAGGATTTCAATTAACTCGTTGCCGCTAGCGGGGATATTTTCAACTAGATAACCGGCTTGCTGCATCGCTTTGAGGATTTCGACACAGCTAGCGGGCGTATCTAAGCCGACTCCGTTGGCTAAGCGGGCGTTGCGGGTGGGATAATTTGCGAGAATAATGGCGATGCGTCTGTTGGCGGCTGGGGTTTGTTTCATTTTCACCCAATTCGCGGTTAAATCTGCTACAAATGAAATGCGATCGTCCGCTGCGACATAGCCTACCACATCTGTTTCTAATTCATCGTTCCAAGTCTGTACGGCTTTAAAAGAAACGGCCCTAGTAATAATTTTTCCGTCTACTTCGGGCAATGCTACATTCATCGCCACATCGCGGGGCGAAAGTCCTTGTAATTGTGTTTCCCACTGTTCCAAACCGCCGCCGCTGAAGATTGCTTGCAATACAGGAACATCTAAGGATTGCAGGCTGTTTGTTTCTGGTTGTTGACTGTTGAAACCGGAGACAGCAAAACTGGTTGTGTTAAGTAATAATTGAATTGATTCGGAGTCTTTGGGTTGAAAATAGTCTAGCAATTCTATTTGCAAATCTGGTTCCCGCAGCGAAGATACAAACACGGGAACTGGCACTAAGTTTCGCTCTGTTAAAGCTTGACAAAGTGCGTCAATTGGTACTAGATTCCCTGACAAGTAATGAGCGCGATAAAATAAAATTCCGACTTTAGTTTGTGAGGGTAAATCTGGAGACCCCCCCCAGCCCCCCTTATTAAGGGGGGAGCCGGAAGCACTCAAAGTCCCCCTTAATAAGGGGGATTTAGGGGGTTCTGCATCTGGTTGTAAAATCTCTAAACACGCCTCCCCGCCCCCGCGCCAATCGTAAATTCCGACGCGGGAAACTGTTTGAGGAAGAGGCGGATTGTAAGCAGTTTTCAGACAAGTATCGGCGGTAAATTTGAGGGCGTTAATAAAGTTTTGGACTCCGCCTTCTGTGAAGTAGCGCCACAGTTTGTTGACTGCTGACAGCGATACATTTGAATGGCTGATTAAATCTGGATCTGGACTGTCTTCTCCCGGCATTACAATCAGTGAGGCGTTAGTTTTCTGCGCCGTTTCTCGCAGAATTTCTAATCCGTAAGACCAATAGGAACGCCCGCCTAATAGTCTTAAAATTATTACCTCCGCCTGTTGTAAAATTTCCTCTGCATAGGTGTCTATGGTTAATTGTTGCTGCAATTGAAGCAAGTTGACGGCGCGAATTTTGGGAAATTCTGCCGGCATTTTGGATGAGGCTGCGGCGAGTGTTTGAATGTCTGTGTCAGCAGCACTAATAAATACTATTGGTGCTGGGGTTTGTTGAATAAAAATTACTCCTTCTGCTTGAGGGTTCCAACCTCCCGGTGTGGCGGCTATTTTGTGCATTAAATTTTTTTATGTTAATAAATAGTGAGATAAAGTGCGATCGTCTTTACTATAACATGACTTATACATAAATAGAGGCTAGGGCGTGTTTCCCAACCCGGACATCCCCGCCCAACCGAGAGAGGGCGGGTACGGGGCACCGCCCTACATTCGGGGGGAGAATTAGCGTCAAAGTCCCGGAGATCTCAACCTATAAACTGATAAATAAAACTCCCAAAATCATGATTCCGGCCCCTAATAATCTTTCTTGAATATCTTTTTCCTTGAAAATGAAATGACCGAACAATACACCCATTAACACGCTAGTACGCTTAAGCGCGATCACTCGCACTACGAAAGTTAATGTCAAAGCTTGCATTTGAAAAATTACTCCAGTAGCATTGATAAACCCCATAGCAGCTAGCATTGGTAATTGTTGGAGAAGTTGTCGCCCTGGATTTGGGGTTTTGTGCAATAAAACTGGCAGTAGCAAAACACTCATTGTACCGAACAAAGAGAATACCCAAAAAATAGGGTAGGAATTTGTAACTCCTATTTTGTCACAATTTGAGGCAATACTCCATAGAAATGCGACGATTAACATCAATTTGGGGCCGGGTTCATTCAGCAGTGCTTTGAATGGAGCTAAATATCCTTTAGATTTCTCTTTTATATTTAATAAATAAGAGCCTGCTACGATTAGTAAAATGCCAATGTAATCAAAAAGTTTGGGATATTCACCGACCATTAACGGTGAAGTTAACAACATGAATAATGGTGTTAAAGCTACCATCGGTAGTGTCAGGGATAAATCTGATAGTTTGATAGCTTTCATGTAGAGGAGGGCTGTGACAGCGTTGATGCTACCTCCGATTAATAGGGCAAGCCAATATTGAGAGTTTAATGCCGGAATTCCTGTAGAAAGTACCCAGGGAAGCAAAAAGATGACTGAAAAAAATGAGAGAGACCAAGCGACGACATATTCGTCACTTTTTTGGAGGTTTTGTTTGCCAAAAACGTCTTTGACGGCTTCAAAGAAAGCGGTCAAGATTCCAAAAATTAACCAAGTCAACCTAAGTATGCCCTCCTAACTCGATCGTCCTTTAGCAAATCTGATGCCCGACCTGTGAGAGTAATGTTACCAGCTTCTAGCACGTAACCCCGATCGGCAATTTGCAGTGCTAAATTAGCATTTTGTTCCACTAACAGGATTGTAACACCTGTGGAGCGAAGGTTTTGAACGATCGCAAATATTTCTTTGACGATCGCCGGTGCTAGGCCTAAACTGGGTTCGTCTAATAATAGCAGTTTGGGGCGCGACATCAGAGCGCGGGCGATCGCCAGCATTTGCTGTTCCCCGCCGCTAAGGGTTCCAGCTAGTTGAGTGCGCCTTTCTGCTAAGCGCGGAAATATCTCGAATTGGCGGGCTAAATCGGCTTTGACTGCCGCAAAGTCCGATCGAATATAAGCCCCCAATTCCAAGTTACCTAACACTGTTTGCTGCGCCAAAACCCTGCGCCCTTCTGGACTGTGGGCGATTCCCAATTTCACAACTTCGTGGGCTTGGCGGCGGCTGATATCGCGGCCGCTGTAGATTATTTGTCCTTGGCGCAAATTAACTATTTTAGAAATTGCTCTCAGGGCGGTACTTTTTCCCGCACCGTTGGCACCGATGAGGCTGACAACTTCGCCTGCATTAATTGTCAGATCAATATTTTGCAGGGCTTGAATTCCGCCGTAATTTACACAGAGATTTTTGAGCTCTAAGAGGATGTTATCTTTTGTTTCAGTTGGGCGATCGTGCATTGTTCTTTTGCTTGATATTTTTTATTATAAGCGATCGATTTTCTCTTTTTCCCAGCAGTCCGCCAGGAGTTTTAAACCTCTGTCTCATAGCGAAAGTCATCTTTAGAGAACTGGGAGATACATTAGACATCTCCCAAAAAGACAGTTTTGAACAGGCTGTCCGGCCTGTTCCACAATAATTATGCGAGAGGTCTATTTAATACTAACTATTACTCTTAGTCCGCTAGGAGTGGACATTGTTTGTGTAGACGCGATTTCCAATCGCCGGGTTATTTTTCATCTCCTAAATAAGCCTCAATTACAGCAGGATTATTCCTGACGACAGCAGGTTCGCCCAAGGCAATAAGCTGACCAAAATTCAAAACAGCAATGCGATCGCACAATCCCATAACTAGGGGTACGTGATGCTCGATCAATATTACAGTTAAATTGAATTGTTTGCAGGTTTCGCGGATAAAATCGCTTAACTTTTGCTTTTCATTGGGATTCATCCCCGCCGCCGGTTCATCTAACAGCAAGATTGTCGGTTCTAGGGCTAGGGCGCGGGCAATTTCTAAGCGCCTCTGGTCGCCGTAGGGCAGGTTTTTGGCTGGTTCGCCCGCGCGATCGCCCAATCCGACCAAATCCAACAATTCCCGCGCTTTCCGCTGGGTTTGGCGCTCCATTGCGTTAGACTCTGGTAAGGCTAAAATCCCCGATAGTAGCGATAATACCGGATTTTGCGATCGGCTGTGGATGTGTCGGGCGATCGCCACATTATCCAACACAGAAAGTTCGCCAAACAACCTAATATTTTGAAATGTTCTGGCAATACCTTTATTCGCAATTTGATAAGGCCGCAATTTAGAAATATTTTCGTCTTGATAAATCAGATTGCCGCTAGAGGCAGGTATCAGTCCAGTCATGACATTAAACAGAGTAGTCTTGCCAGCGCCGTTAGGGCCGATCAATCCAAAAATTTCGTGTTTTTGAACTGTGAAAGATACGTCATTTACAGCCACTAAACCGCCAAAGCTGCGAGTTAATCCTTGGGCTGCTAAGACGGGATTGCTTTGTGATAAGGTAAGTGGTTCGCCAATCATCAAATATGATAGAATAGTGATTATCTAATTATGCCTCAAATTATGGACGATCAAAAACTTTTAGAACGAATCACCGTAAACCCCAAAATATTTAACGGCAAACCGATTATCCGGGGTCGCCGACTGGCAGTCGAGCACATTCTAGGAATGTTAGCGGCTGGCGATACTCCTGAAACCATTTTAGAAGGCTATCCTTGGCTAGAAAGAGAAGATATTCAAGCTTGTCTAATGAATTAGGTCGATTGAAAATCCGAAATTCGGGATAATGAGGATAAACTCATGGGAGAAATCCGATGCAATACCTGCGGTATCAACAGCTATAAGGAACGTAAAATCAATTATCTTTACAGCCATCAAGGTAAATACTTGCTAGTTCCTAAAACGCCTGTTGAGAGTTGTATTGATTGCGGTATGATTTATTATGATGCAGCAGTGCTTAAAGAAAATGAGCGCCGTTTCTTTGCTATTCACCAGCAGAATGAAATGCCGGATTCATATATCCAAATTCCTACCAAAAGTTACACGTAAATAAATTTTGGCTGGTTTGGGAAGATACCATTGTCGCCCTAAATTCGAGATTTCTCGATCGCGCGATCGCCATTCGCAGCACTCAGCAGAAATGGAAAACCGCTATAATGTCTGCAATGCCGTACCGCCTCAATCTCCTTCAGCCGTTTCGCCAGGGAAATCTTATACCAATTTCATAAAGTAGCGCTAGACATTACCCCCCCCAACCCCCCCTTGGTAAGGGGGGGCTAAGACTTCATCCATACCACATATGAAAGAAAAATGGTATTATGACGATGCACGTACCAGATCCGCAATCTTCCCCAACAAAAGCGTTGCCGACGATGTACGATCTACCCAGTGAAGACCCGGAGGAACCCGGTTTGCCTGACGTATATCATCGATGGCAAGCACAACTTTTGTGCGCTAGCTGCATTCCCCCCAATTATCCACGCGATCGCGTATTTTCGGCCAGCGATTTGTATCTATACTACGACTCCAACCATCTCAATTGGTACAAAAGACCAGATTGGTACTTAGTTGTGGGCGTTTCGAGATTTTACCAAGACAGAGACTTGCGCCAAAGTTACGTGATTTGGGACGAAGCAGTCAATCCTTTAATTGCGATCGAATTTCTGTCACCCGGTACAGAAGATGAAGATTTGGGGCTGACAGAATCGGCACCAAACAAACCGCCGACGAAGTGGCAGGTTTACGAGAGAATTTTGCAGATTCCCTATTATTTTGTGTTGAGCAAATACAACAACCAATTGAGAGTATTTCGCTTAATTGGCAACCGTTACCGCGAGCAATTGTTAACAGGTTCTCGATTCTGGATACCCGAAATACAGTTAAGTTTGGGTTTGTGGCAAGGTGCTTTCCTGCAAAATGAAAGGTTGTGGCTGCGCTGGTACGATATTAATGGGAATTTGGTTCTGACTCCTGAAGAATTTGAAAGACAGCGAGCTCAATTGGAAAGCCAACGAGCTGAATTTGAAAGGCAGCAAGCTGAAATTGAAAGACAGCGGGCTGAATCGGAAAGACAGCGGGCTGAATCGGAAAGACAGCGAGCTGAATCAGAAAGACAGCGGGCCAATCAATTGGCCGATCGCCTGCGAGCAATGGGCATTAATCCAGACGAGCTGTAAAATGAAGTAGCAGCCTGCAATACTGTCTGCTGTCTCAATAAAAGCTTATTAACTAAAAATAAATTATGCCAGAATCTACCTCATTGCGCGATCGCTACCTAGCACTGATCGATAAAATTGTCGAAATCACCCTCAAAGGTCAAATTCGCTCTAAAGAACAAGTTTATCAAATGCTAGTGGAAGACATTAGCACCGGCACCGGTGAAATCTTTGAACGCTGTTTTGGCGAACGCCTTGACGCTACCGAAAACCTGCTAAGAAATGAAAAAGACGAAATCAAACAAGCAAAGGCAAATCGCAGCCTCAGAGCGCTAAAAACCATCCAAGGAGAGTGGGAACGCTGGCAGAAAGATAACCGCGTCGATCGCGAAATCGCATCATCCATCCAACAAATCCTTACCGCCGAATCAAACGGCCGCCTCCTCGCCTTATTGCAAGTAATCGATCCCAATAAAGAACATCCGCTGACTCTCGCTCAATTGCAGCAATTAGCAAAATCCCTGCACCAACAAATGCTGCAAACAACTAATCCCGAAACCGAGCGAGATTTGCAGCAAATTACCGCCGGTATTGCCAAAGGTTTAGAATCTTGGCAGCGGTTGGAACCGGAACTCGTCGGTTGGATTTATCAGCCGCAGCAGCTAGGATTCGCTGGCAGTCCCGAACAAAATGGGCCTTGGGCTTTTTGGGCCAAAAAGGTTAACAGTCCTTTGCCTCATGCTCTGTTGCAGACTATTTCAATCGGTGAATCTATAGTTGAATTTGCAGCCAAGCAATCTACTGTAGAAATAGGTGCACTGGTGGAATTGGCGATTATTTTGCAGTGCTTGCAGCGGGCTTTGGCGACATGGTTCGACAAGCAAGTTTATGATTCCAAGGTATCCACAAAAGCTTCGATTTCTACTTACATTACTTTTGCGGTAATTTGGAGCCAGCTAGCTAGTGGGTTTAATAATTCTACGAAGAGCGGCGAACAGTTGGCCAATGCTTGTTTTCAGGTAACTTTGCAAATTTTGCGCGCTTTTTCGGTGCGGGAATACTTTCCGCTTTACGGGGGGATTTTTGCTTCGTTTGACGGTAAAGCTCTGCGCCATACTTTGGATTATTTAGATGAACCGCTGCGCCGTGTTGAAGGTACTCAAGCTAAAGCTCGGATTCTGACGCTTTTGGGTTATTCGATGCAGGCGGCGGGGGCTTACGAGCGATCGATCTTGCTGCACAAACAATCGCTGGAAATTGCCCGTCTCGAAGGAGACAAAGCTTGCGAAGTTGCTAATCTCAATCACATCAGCCGCAACTATGTTGCTCAAAAAAATTATCAGGAAGCGATTAATTACAGCCAGCGGGCTTTAATTATGGCACGACAAGCCGGAGAGCGGCAAGGTGAGGCAAATGCCCTGGCTAATTTGGGCTACAGCGAAGTGTTCCAAGCGCGGCAGTTGGAGGAGGTGGAACCGGAGGTTTATGAAAGTGCGATCGGCTATTTGGAGCAAGGTTTGTTGCTGTCGCAAAAATTGGGCGACAGGCAAAGTCAAGCTTTTTGCTCTAGCAGCCTCGGAATTGCTAAAATTGCTCTGGAAAATTCGGCGGGTGCGATCGAGTATTTGATTGAAGGTTGGCAAGCTGCCCAATTTTCGGGCGATTTGTATCTCCAAGGTCTGAATTTGGCTTATTTGGCTCAAGCTTATTACAGCATGAACGAACTAGAACAAGCGATATTTGCTGGCTGTTTGGGGATGTATACTTTGGAGCAAATTGGGGCGGCGGAGTGGCGTAAATCGGCTGGTTTGCTGACAATTTTGCGGGGACAAATGGGGGCGGAAGCTTTTAAAGAATCTTTGGCTAAAAGTCGATCGAAAATCATTCCGGCGATCGGCGTTGATGGCTACGATTACATCCCAGAATTGCTGGAAAAATATCAGCAATCTATCTAGGTTTGATCGATCGGCGACTTGTGCTCCCTAGGGTGTCCGGGCGCATCTCAGATTGATGAGAAAAACCCGGCGGTTGCAAACTGCATCTACACAAACAAAACCCATGCCAAGCGGGTTTAAGAAAAAAACCGGCGGTTGCAAACCGCTCAATCATCTTTGTTTGTATAGACGCGGTTTCAACCGCCGAATCTAATATTATTTCTCCACAATCACAGACGTACCAACTGCGACTTTCTCAAATAAAGCTTGGGCATCTTTATCGAACATTCTGACACAACCGTGAGAAGCCGCTCGCCCGATCGACTCTAGAGTCGGAGTCCCGTGAAAACCGATCACATTCTTACCATCAGTCCAAAACCCGATCCACCTACTTCCCAGCGGATTGTCTGGCCCTGCGGGTACAAGTTCTCCCGTCCAAGGATGTTCCCAAACAGGATCTTTAATCATTTGCATGACTTTAAAGCTGCCCGTGGGAGTTTCCCAGCCCTGTTTCCCCACAGCAACCGGGAAACTCGCTTGCACCTTATTTTTGCGGTAAACATAGACGCGGCGTTCTCGCAATCTCAGCACTAAGCGGACTTCCTCAACGGGATTTTCTACAGCCTTTGGTTCCTGGGGAATAAACTGCAAAGATTCGCCCAGGGGCGGCAGTTCTGGGGCTGCGAGATTCGGCAATTTTACCTCAGATTTTGAGCGCTCAGTGGCGGCACTATTGCTTGGATTTGCAACAGATTGGGCAGTCGCCTGCTGCTGTAAGGCTACAGACAGCGCCGCCGCACTCAAACTCAGCACAATTAACTTGTTAAATAAAAATTTGCTGTTTACCATTTTTTGTTCGCTTAACTCCTCACTAGAACTTGCTACAAAGCTGCTATCCAATTATCGGCCAACTGCACCCGATATGCAAATTTTCGAGCTGAATTTTTGACTGTAAATTCGCCCCAATCTTTTGTTTCCATTTCACAAATTATAACTTGTTTAACGGTAACAGAAAAGGTTTGTAGTGAGGGATTTAGTCCTCAGATGGGATACGAACTTGAGTCCGCAATTTAGGACAAAGTAAAGTCCGTACTACGAACTATTTTGGCGATCGATCTGCCGGACATAGTTATGATGCGTAAATCCTGCAAACCCATGATTTAATTTTACCTGTGACTAATTTTGATTTTTTAGCTGTGGCACACTGGCGATCGACAATTAAAACTGTGGCACTGCTGAATCCGGCAAGCGCAATCTGTCTTTTTGCCGATTTTCTCGCCCGGGAGCGACAGTTAGGTGGGCCTAAAAAAACGGAAACGGTCGATCGAACAAACTCAATATATCACGCCTGCACAAAGAGAGATACCAAGTGCTGAAATTATGGTAAATCGGGAACTTTTGATATAAAATTCAGTCGCTAATAAGTTATTCGATAATCTTTTGTAATATTGTTATAAATTTCCTACTCCGGGGATTAAACTGGATTAGGTGTAGAGGTTGGGATTTTCGCGCTGCGAAAGCAAACCCAACCCAGAATAGTAGTTAATGTGAGGTTTCAATGCGTCTTCAGAAAATCAAATTATTGACAGGTGCAACCCTGTCGGTGCTAATGTCGGCTGTCTCAGTGCATCCGGTGATGGCTAACCCTCCAACTCAAATAGCCCAAACCCAGACTACCAACACAGCAAACACTCAAACCCTGATCGGTTTTGTCAAAGATATTGTCGGCGACGTAGTAACCATTAGCCCAGAAAATTCGCGGTACAGGACTCTCAGGATTCAAAAATGCGTCCTGAAAATTATTGGCCTGGTACCGGGAATGAAAGTCAGAGTTTTGCTAGCCGGAGATATGGTGCAAAATATCGCCGTGATCCCCGACTACAAGGTGGTAGCTACAACGGTTGTTCGTCCCGCCACCATAGCACCGCGTCCGGCCCCTGAACCGCAACCAATGCTTCCGCCTCCCGCTCCCCGTGTGATTCCCCGTCCGGCTCCGGCTCCGATGCCGGCTCCCCGTCCGATTCCGGCTCCACGTCCGGCTCCTGTGAGAGGACTTTGGTAGAACTAGGTTTTTAAACGGAATTAAGTCACCGCGCGCGGTGGCTTCGCTGTTTAATAGCAGCTAAAATCAAAGAATTGTCGAGCAATTGTGGAGAAATCGCTGCTATGTCTTACCTGCGTTTCCTGTTGCTAATTCTGCTGCTGCCGTTGATTGGGTGCGATCGAGCTACAGATGCCGCAGCCACTTCTGTTCCCCAGCCAAGTCCCCTGTCGCAAATTCCCTCCCCTGCACCGCTGACAAATGGTCGGACAAATCAAATTGTACCGACAAAACCGCTTTCCCCGCAGCCGATCGGCATTGTGGCAACATCTTTACCGCAGCCAGGAGCCACCGAAAGTGCCTCGAAACCTGCCCAAGTAATACCGATTCCCCCATCGCCAGTGCTGCGAGTGCCTCCCGGCTTTGTCGTCAACGTTTTTGCTGACAATTTAGATGCTCCCCGATGGCTGGCTTTGACACCGACTGGGGATGTTTTGGTAACAGAAACGCGACAGAATCGGATTACGCTGTTGCGGGATGGTAACGGCGACGGTGTTGCTGAAGTTCGCAAGACTTTTGCCAGCGCCCAAAACAATTTAAATATTCCCTTTGGGATGGCTTTTGCCGATCGCTATTTTTTCCTAGGAAACACCGCCGAAGTCCGCCGGTTTCCCTACACAAAAGGGCAGGAACAATTAACTGGAACAGGGCAAAAAATTGCCGATTTACCGGGCGGCGGCTACAACCAACACTGGACGCGAAATGTGATCGCTTCCCCAGACAAACGCCAGTTGTTCGTATCAGTTGGTTCCCAGTCTAATGCCAACTCCGAACCGCTGCCGAGGGCATCTGTGCAAGTGATGAATTTGGACGGCACAAACCAGCAAACTTTTGCTTCCGGCTTGCGAAATCCCGTGGGATTGGATTTTCACCCCAAAACTAATCAACTCTACACCACAGTCAACGAACGCGACGGTTTGGGAGATGATTTGGTGCCGGATTACTTGACAAGAATTCGTAAAGGCGAGTTTTACGGCTGGCCTTACGCTTATTTTAAGCCGAATTTGCTCGACCCGCGCCACGCTAGAAACGGCAAGAGCGATCGACCGGATTTAGCCGCCAAAACACTGACGCCAGACGTACTGTTTCAGGCGCACTCGGCAGCTTTGGGACTTCAGTTTTACGACGGCAAAACGTTTCCCAAAAGATTTTTAAACGGCGCGTTTGTGGCATTTCGCGGCAGTTGGAACCGCAACGCAGGAACTGGTTACAAAATTGTGTTTGTACCTTTTAATGCGGCGAGTTCGCGTCCCCAGGGTTATTATGAGGATTTTTTGACTGGTTTTCTCACCGATCCGTCGGGCCCGAAAACTTGGGGGCGGCCGGTTGGTTTGTTGGTTTTACCTGATGGGAGTTTGCTGTTTACTGAGGAAGCGAATAACCGGATTTATCGGGTACAGTATCGCGGGTGAAAAAAGGGCGATCGATTAGATACCGACTTTTTCAAGAAGTCGGGAATCTGATTTTTTAGTCAGCTTCAAACCTGACTAAGTTGAGATTCACCGGAAACTTTTTGAAAAATTAATAACCTATCTGCTTCCGCAGTTTCGCGATTTAAATCCGACAGTTCGTAATAGGAATCTGTTTCTGGCAAGTAGATTGCAGGTAAATTTTCAGGTAGGATTAAATAAGTGTTTTTCACCTGTAAATCATTGTCTATATCTAATGAATAGAGAAATCCGTCAACAGGATTTACCATTAAATCGTACAATGAAACTTGTCCCTCTATGTAAAGCTTGAGAGTTAGTTGTGCAACTCTGAAAACCAACCAGCGATTGTACAAATTATCTACATCGCACCAAGAATAAAGATAGCTATCGCCGTATTCATTCTCAAAAAGCGATAGCAGCGGGCCGTCGAAATACTCTAAATTGACTATACTTCTGAGATTGAGAGGAAATTTACTGAGTTTAAATCCTATTAATTGTTCCATATTTTTGTAGCTTATAAGAAACAAGATGTTATTACAAATTTTGCGGCTAAATCAGCAGTAGCAAATTCATGTAGGCTCAAGTGACCGTTATCATCTATTTTAGAGACGACTCCATCTGTATTGTCGATCGATCCTGCTGCTATGTGAGTCCCCAGAGAATCGCGCAGTTTTTTTCTTTTTTTTGTTAGTTTTAAATAGCGTTTTTCGGCATTTTCCCTGGTATCAAATAATGATAGCGCATAACCTTGACATCTGGTTGCTTCAGTTTCTGGTTTTAGGTTGCGCTGCGGAGTTATTATCAGCACTGGTTTAAAGTTATTAATAGAGCGTTCATCATTGGGTTCAAATACAAATCTAAAAGCCAGCATTTGTTTGGGTTCATAGTCCTGTGGCGGGCATTGAGTTGAAAGCTTATCTATATATTCTTGGTGTTTGAAACACATATGGATAATTTTAGTAGCCGATTTGATTGGAATTTTTAAATGTTAGCCAAAAATCGCTATTTTTTATATTAATTGCAGTCTGTGCTTTTTGTTTTAAAGTCAGTGGGGTATTCCTCTTATAGCAACTGCCACATCGGGCGCGGACATTCAAGAACTCATCAATAGAGTCTAAAATCCTTGCTTTATAAACGGTTAGATTCGGATACCATAACTGTCAACTGTCAACTGTCAACTGTCAACTGCTATAATATCGTTGACCGTTGCATCGGAATGATTTAACCACAGAGAGCGCAGAGAACGCAGAGGAAGACAAGAGAGGGATGAATACAGGACGATGAAGCGCGGATTCGATCTGACTCGATTTTACAATTGGGATGCTACCGGATTTGATATGACTATAGCATTTTCTAGTTTGTATAGCAAATCATTTGAAAAATTGGAGATCGCGTTTTAAAATCTCGAACCTGGTTGTTTGAGAAACTCTGCTTCTTCGGGGGTTGTTTCGCGTCCGAGAATCTGGTTGCGGTGGGGAAATCTGCCAAAACGTTCGATTATTTTGAAATGCCGAATTGCGTATTCAATAACTGATTCGCTTTCGGGTTCGCCGCTGAGTTGGCGAAATAGTTCCACAGATTTTTGCTGGTGTTCTAAGTTTTCGCTGTGTTCAAAAGGTAGGTAAATAAACCATTTTTGTACTTGCAGCAATTCGCGATCGAAGTTATTGTTAACAGCGTGTTGGGCGGCGGTTAAGGCTTTGCTGTCTGTGGCGAATGCTTTCGGCGTTTCGCGAAACATATTGCGCGGAAACTGATCGAGGAGTAAAATTAATGCTAGGCAGTTTTCTGGGGAATTTTGCCAGGAGTCTAGTTTGCCGGAGGCGGCTAGTTCGTATTGGGACAGAAAGTTCGATCGCACTTGGGCATCAAAATCTGCATTTTTCTCAAACCATTTCTTTTGAGCTTTGCCCAACTCAGGAGAGTTCGATCGACCAAACCAAAAATCTAAAATTTCATTCATTAGCAATCTGGTGTTCGATAGATTTTTGAGGCACTTTGTGTGTTTGCAGTTGCACATAATAGGTTGTCTGCACAACTACAAACCGCAGCGATTCACGATCGGAAATGATGAATTAGGAACTTTTGTTGTCCGGTACTTAAAGTTAGGAACTAGCAAACAATCTGTCCCAAGTTTTGCCTCCCACAATTCCGTCTACTGGAAGGTGGGCTTGTCGCTGAAATCTCTTGACTGCATCTAGGGTTGTCGGGCCGAATACGCCATCAAGTGCGATCGGTTCTGGGCACAAACCCCGCGCGTTCAACAATTTTTGCAGTTTCCTGACATCTGCCCCTCTCGATCCGTGTTTCAAAACCCTTTTATGAAATCTAACTTCTGGTTCGTGGCAATCATTAGTGGGGCAAATAGTGCCGCCCGCTGAATAACTGGCTGCATTTGCGCCAGTCAAAACTAATAAGCCGAGAATTGCTAGTAAAATCAAATAAGGCGGCTGCTTAGGCTTAGGCGGAGGCGGAGGCGGAGGCGGGGTAGGGGG
>NZ_CAWPRX010000063.1:0-15774 GCF_963890365.1 Tychonema sp. LEGE 07196
CAATTTCCCCCTCTCCCAATCCTGCCAACAGTGCTCCGCTGGAAAATTTAGAGGGATATTACCAGCAACTAGAAACACTGCTGCTGAAAATTGGATATTTGCAGCCGCACACAGCAGCGAGTAGGATGGAAAAGTTTCGGCGCTTGTACAATCGCGCCTATCCGACAGTGGATGAAGTCGCCATGCTGCGGGGCACTCTCCGCCAAACAGATTGGGCAATAAAAAATTACGCGCGATCGCCAGTTTCTGATACTCTGGATGCGTTGCCGGAAAATCCAGCGGATAGCTAGGAGAAATGCAGATAATTTGGGAGGTAAGATTGAGGCTTGTTGGCGAACAGGATTTACCCGCTTGTCACCAAAGAAACTGGGTTTCTTGACTAAAAACCTCAACTTTAAGGTAATTTCCCGGCAAGAAACCCGGTTTCTAGCACGGGTGCGTTTCCGATAAATCTAAAATTCCCAATCTAAAATCTCAAATTGATTGGCTGACAACCTAAAAAATCTTAAACTTGAAATTTACAGTGCAGAAGGAGTAAGACGTGGCAGAGCGGTTTCCCAAACGATCGATATTATCAGTGATGTCCTCGATAGCCTCTACCAACTCCGGGCCACAACCGCCTAAATCGGGCAAAACAAGTCAGTCTGGCAAATCCGGCCGCCGCCGCCCGCCCCAACCGCTAAACGGCCCAGAAATTCCAGCATCCGAACCTGCCACTTTGTCACCGCAACCAAGCCGCGTCACGAGAATTAGAGCCAATTCTCCCGCGCCTTCCCCCGAAGAATTGAATGCACAGGACTTTTTGTCCGATCCCAAATCGGCAATTAACCCTAGAAAACCCAAAACTACCAAAATTTCGCAGTCGAAAAGCCGCCAATCGCGCAAAAAAAATCTCGCGGCTGTCGATTTGTTCGATTTTCCACAGCCAAGTCTGGAAAATGTCAGTTCGATCGCCAGCAATCCCATCAACGAGCCCGAAACTACAACACCCCGCGCCCCCCGCAAAAGTCGCTCCAGTGCGCCCCCAACGGCTATTCTAGAGCTGGAAGCAGCCCCAAATGTCAAAAAAGCCCCTGTGCCGAAACCGCGCCCGCAAGGGAGCAATAGACCGGGGAAAAAATCTGCTGTTCCCAGGGTGCCGCCGTTGGTATACGCCACTCGGTTGTTGATTTTGGGAGTTGGGATTGCGGTGATTTGCGGTACTCTGCTGTCGGTGGTGAATGCTGTGAATCGATCGGCTGTAGCGACACAAGAAACGCCCGCACAGCCAAAAAACCCATCTGACAGCGCAGTTGCAGCCCCGCTGGCTTCAGAAGCCCTACAACTGAATCAAGAATTAGGAGCTTTGAAAACACAAATTCAGGTGATGGCAACAGAAAATCCTACCTTGAATGCGGGGGTATTTTTAGTTGATTTAGATACTGGAAGCTACTTGAATTTTAACGGCGACGTGCCTTTTTCTTCAGCTAGCACGATTAAATTGCCGATTATAGCAGCTTTTTTCCAAGCAGTTGATGAAGGCAAAGTGCGGTTAGATCAGGTGCTGACGCTGAAGCCGGAACATATTGTGGGCGGTTCAGGACAAATGCAGGACGATCCGGCGGGTACGAAATATTCGGCTTTGGAAGTTGTCACAAAGATGATTGTAATCAGTGATAATACGGCGACAAATATGATGATTGAATTGTTGGGAGGTGCTGAGGTTTTGAATCAGCATTTTGCCGCTTGGGGTTTGAGGGCGACGGTACTGCGAAATAAGTTGCCGGATTTGGAGGGAACTAATACTACTAGCCCGAAGGATTTGATTAATGTTATGGCGCAGATCGATCGCGGAAATTTGGTTTCGGTTAAGTCGCGCGATCGCATTTTGCAAATTATGCGGCAAACAAAAAACGATACTTTGCTACCGAGAGGTTTGGGGGAAGGTTCAGTTATTGCTCACAAAACGGGTAATATTAATACAATGCTGGCCGATGCGGGGATGGTGGATTTGCCGAACGGGAAGCGTTATTTGGTGGCGGTGATGGTGAAGCATCCGGTGGAAAATGAGAAGCCTGCTCAAAGTTTGATTCGGGATATTTCTAAGATGAGTTACCGCTATTTGAACGACGGGGAAACGCCTGCAGATTCAAAGGTGAAAATTAAAAATTAATTAATTCGCCTTAAAATAGTTTCGCCGTCAGGGCTTGAGTCCGCATAACATCGGAGGACTAAAATCCTAACTGCGAACCTATAACTTAGAGGCTGTTCGGACAATTTTTCACTCTTCCGGGATCCTGAGTGCGAGTGCTGTAGACTTCAGAAAGTATAAATGAGTTTGTATTATGAAATTACACGCCCCAATTGCTTGTTTGCTAGCGCTTTCAACTTTAGCTGCGGGAGTTTCTCCCGCATTCAGCAATCCCCTTCGTTCTGCTGAAAGCGAAGTGACGGATATTACGGTTATTTCCAACAATATTGAATTGAATCGCGCGAAAAATTTAGCCCGTCAAGCAGCAGAAAATGCTAATGGTGGTTTGGGAAAATATCGAGCGGAAGCGGCGATGCACGGTGCTTCGGAGGAGTCGCCTTTTGTTGATAATGGGGATGGTTCTTGGACGTTTACTTTTCAAGGTCACAAACCGGGTGCGTCTGTTTATACGGTGGAGACGGTGGTGACGGTTTTTCAAGATGGGAGGGTGAGGGTGGATTACAACGGGCGGATTCGCAGTTCGTTGAATTTCAGGTAATCGATCGTAAAATTATCATTTCAGCCACCGGCCATGGCTTGAGGCAAAAAAATTAACATCCCTCAAAATTAATCACAGCAAGCATTACAGCGTTTGCGGCCATCGTTTCTTTTTTCGGCACTGCACCTCAAACTAATGCTGTGCAAGCAATACAGCCGAAAAACTTGAGCCCTCAAAAAAACACCTACCGATGACCGCAAAAACTCATGAATCAGAACCGGGCTACAAAACTCCCACTGCTGAGAGTTCCTCAGCCTCTTTCTCATTCATCTCGTCGAGTTTCTGCCAAATTTCGTGCATCAATTCATTCAACCCAACTCGACTCACAGCGGAAATCAACAAAACCGGAGCACCGCTGATTTCTTGCAGTCGCCCGATCGCACTTGCAATTTCCTCATCCTCAAGATCGATCGCATCCACCTTATTCAAAGCCAAAATCTGCGGCCGATTTGCCAAACCCCGCCCGTAGGCCTTCAACTCATCCTGAATTGTAATGTAATCTGCGATCGGATCTTCATCAGTAATATCAATTAAATGCAGCAACAACCGAGTCCGTTCGATGTGTCGCAAAAACTCATAACCCAAACCCGCACCTTCGTGAGCCCCGGCAATTAATCCCGGAATATCAGCAAAAACAGTACCGTCACCGGTCGGCTTTCTAACTACCCCCAAATTCGGAATTAAGGTTGTAAACGGATAATCTGCAATCTTAGGACGAGCCGACGACAAAGCAGAAATCAGCGTTGACTTACCAGCATTGGGCAAACCAATAATTCCCACTTCAGCTAATAGCTTTAATTCCAGCCGCAAAAACTTGTGATCGCCTTCCTTTCCCGGTAACGCATAATCAGGAGCCCGGTTAGAATTCGTCAAAAAACACTTATTACCCAAACCGCCCTTGCCACCTTGAGCAATACAAATAGTCTGTCCGGGAACCACCAAATCTGCTAAAATCGCCTGAGTTTCGGCATCGTAAACTACCGTACCGCAGGGAACCTCGATCGTGCGATCGTCCCCAGAAGCCCCAGTCATATTCTTCGGAGCCCCCCGTTTCCCGTCTTGAGCTTTAAAAATCCGGTTGTACTGAAAATCTAGCAGCGTTTGCAAACTTTCCACCGCCACCACAAACACAGAACCGCCGCGCCCGCCCGTACCGCCGCTCGGCCCGCCCGCCGGCACATACTTTTCTCTGCGAAAAGCGATCATACCGTCGCCGCCCTTACCCGCCACGACTTGAATATCAGCTCGATCGATAAATTGCATAATTTAATCAATAGTAATCAGTCAACAGTCATTAGTCATTAGTCATCAGTCAGCAGTCATCAGTGTCAACTTAAGACTAAAACCTTTGGTATATCTCGTTTTCATCCGAGTCTCGCTCCCCCTCGCATCCCCCTTAATCAGGGGAACTTTGAACACTTCCGGTTCTCCCCTCGTTAAGGGGGAGTAGCGAGTTCTTCCTGCTGGGCGATCGATAACTTAATCGTCAAACAGCAGACTCATACTAGCTTTAACGTTAATTTGACACTAATGGTTAGTATAATACCAGATTTCAGTAGAATATGGCTCTTTTTCTTGAAAATGCTGAGGCTGCCTAAAAAGAAGTCTAATCGCGAATTACAGTCGCTGGAAAAATATAATTTTAACAACAAATTTGCTATTAGCAGGACTTACCCACAAAAATTGAATAAACCGAGTTTTTCTACTGGGGCGAAGGGCTATAACGATTCTTTTTTCCAGAAAAACCCGGTTTTTTGCGTCCCGGACTAATTAGCAGTCATTGGTTAATAGTTACATTCATTAATCCCAGATTTCGCAATGTCTAAATGACTAATGACCAATGACTAATGACCAGTGACCAATGACTAATGACTAATGACTGCTAACAATATGACGATACATCTTCTTGACAATCATCTGCTAAATAGCAGAGAGCTCGAAAGCGCATCCCCACCAACTGTTCGTAAAGCGGGTTAATCTTGCACATCGCCGGAATGTGGACGATTTTGTGCCCGAACAATACAACATCTCGCTCAAACGGACATTGTGGCGGAATCATTTTGCAGACAAAATGTGCCACTTTGGGATCGTGAATTTCCCAGCCGTCCAGCCAATCTTTGACCGGTTGCAGGACGTTTTTGTGGTGTGGTTTGCGTAGGGGAGATGAAAGGGGTGTGCCGGCGGGGACGGAGTTTGAATCAAAGGCTATTTGGCTGTTTGGCCCTTGGGGGTCGCAGTTGCTGTCTGCGATGGTGTGTCGCAGAGATTCGATCGCCTCGATGTTGTGACCCAAAGCTGTGCAAAACTTGTACAGTACCTCATCTTCGCTCAGCGAGTACGTACCGTCTGCTAAGGCTACCATGACTGCTGTTCTCAAAAAATTCTCCCCGTTGGCGGTGCCTTTCCCTAACACAGCAGCTAGTTCCTCTGCCGCAATCGGTTCAAACTCTGTCTCAGCAGATACTGGATGTAATTCATCCTGAGTTAGGTTCGCAATGATTTTTTGCTCGTTTTCGTCAAAGTTGCCGTCAGCCCAAGCAATTGTCAGCAATCCGCGCAGCCAAGCGGTAATTTCTTCATCGGTGCAGTTGGTTTTTGCGTTACTCATCAGCATTTCTAGTGGGATGTAGCAGTCTTTTTCTTGGTTTGGAGCGGGAGAAATATTCCCCTCTAAATAATTTTTACTGCTTTTTTGGTCGATCGAGCTTTTTGTTGAAGGTTTGTGCCTGAAGATTGCTCGAAATGCTTGTAGTGGACGTGTTAAAAGCATATTTTTTTCTCTGGAGTTTCGCCGGTTAGCGAGTTATTTTATTTGCCACCTCTACTCCCATAAAGTGTCATCTATCGGGAGGAATAGGTTTTTCCGGTCTTTACTGTAGTTGCACGGATTCCAGATGGCGATCGAATTTTTCGCAAGAAATCACAGGTTTGCTAACACTAGGATCTGCTAGGAAACCGAGTTTTTCTCGCACGGGGCGATCGAACTTCGCTATGTTTATATCTTAATATATATTTTTGTAAATTTTTGTATATCGGCTGCAACATTTGACCGCGAGCCGGCTTGATGATTTGGGAATAAAAAGATTTGATGTGGCTGTTAGCCTGTGTTGTTAAAGGTTTCGATTGCTGTGTCCGCCTCGAAACGATGGGATTGATTAAAAAACTTACTCCAAAAGAAGTATAAAATTTGTTTGCCCAGCCGTCTTTGTGAGGTGGGGATATGTGAGATTGTCGATCGAATTTAGGGATTTTTGAGGGCGGCGCACCAGGCTGCTGGCTTGGTATCAGGTGCGTCGCTGTGAAATTATCGATCGAATTGAGGGATTCTTGAGGGCGGCGCACTCTACAACTGACAACTAACAACTGACAACTGACAACTGACAACTGACAACTGACAACTGACAACTGACAACTGACAACTAACAACTAACAACTGACAACTGACAACTGACAACTGACAACTGACAACTGACAACTAACAACTGACTAACTGCGGCGACACAAAATCCAGCGCAATTCCATTGGCGGACGGGCGTTTGCCATCGGGAAAACATCTCTACCAGTTGCCCAACTGGGAAACCAGGGCGTGGGCGGCCAGGCTGTTTCTGGTAGGTGGTGGCGTTCGTACTCCCACACCAACTCGTTGGATATTGGGACTAAGGGCAACCCTTCCATTGCCGCGGCGAGCTCACCGGGCGTGAATAAAGTAGACCAGGAAAGTTGGGCAACTTGTCGCACGAGGGCATCGGGCTGGTAGTCGCCGACGGTTAAAAATGTGCTGAACAGCAACACGCCTCCGGGAGAGAGGAAATCGCACATTTTGGCTAGGAAAAGCCGTACTTGATCGCTGTCACGAAAATGCGAGATGACTTCGGCGGCAACTGCGAGTTGGTAGCCCGCTGGTTTCATCCGCATTAAGGGATCGAGCACGTCGCCTTCGGTTACTGTGACGGGAAGGTTTTCGGCTGTGGCTGCTGCTTTGAGTTGTTCTGCAAAACTTGGGGTGAGTTCGATCGCATCTACAGCATAGCCCAATCGAGCCAGGGGTAAGGTGTTGCGTCCGGTACCGGCCCCCACGTCTAATATGCGGATGCGATCGGGATTTCCCAATTTAGCAGCCGTTGCCATCAATTTTGCATCTGGATGAGAACCGAACAGGGGAGGTTCTCTGGTGTCTACCCAGGTTTTATACTGTTCTCCAACTGTTGAGGTAGTAACAATCACTTTGCAGGCCAAGCCTGTTTGCGGCGGCTGCACTGATTCGTATTGCAGGATCAGCATTGATGCTGTTGAGGTGCGGTAGCCTTGTTCTAATTTAGTGGCTAAAAGCTTTTTGAGTTCCTCCCTGCGGTCTTCTGGCAGGGGTCGGTCGAGGGTGGTAAATAGTTTTTCGATTGATTGGAGATAGTGGTTTAGCATTCCCGGCAGGCAGGGAAAAACTAATTCTCCGCGTGCGGTGGCGCGAGTGTTAATTTTGTAGAGGATGGCTTGCTGGAGAATGTCGGGATTTGTTACCAGCGGTAGTTGTTCGGTTTGGTCGATCGTGCTTTGGGCGCCCATAGGTTCCGGGAAGAAGTTATTAGTTATTAGTTATTAGTTATTAGTTATTAGTTGTTAGTTATTGGTTATTAGTTATTGGTTATTAGTTTTTAACAATTTTTTGAGAGATCATTGTACAACAATTTGAGACTATAAAAAAGCAGATTTTTGATTTATTTTGTTTGGTAGCTGAGAATTTTTAGATTGCATAAAATCCGATTTGAGAGCTTTATTTTGGATAAGTCTCAAATTTTAAATCTCAAATCGACTAAGCCCTAAACCCGAGTATGTCTGAAAATCGGAGTTAGTATCTCGATCGACTGCAGCGCCTTTAAATTGTATGTTTAGCGGCGAGGTGGAAAAAGCAAAGATTCAAGTCTTTTGGCCTTCTCCGCCTCTGTGCTCTATCCCATCAGCCATAACAGCCAATGTATATGGGTAGGAACTAAAAGCGGGGCTTAGTTGCTGCCGGTAAAAGTTACTTCGGGGAACTTCGATTGAGCTTCTGTCATCGGGCGCCGTCTGCCTTCTTCTTGCCAGTAGTTGATGACTTCTGTGGCTTGGTTGAGGATTTCGACGCGATCGTTGTCAGCAATCCAGTGTTTGGCTTCGAGTTCGTTTTTGAGGTCTTCCCACGCATCTTTGCGCGGCCAAAAAAAGTAGGATGTCAGCGGGCTAGTTCCTTTGCCGACAACTTGGTCAACGGCGAGGGCAACATTCTCTTCTAGCCAGAGAACTTTTAAGATGAACTTGGACAAGCAAACCTCCAGGGTTTCGATCGAATTTGTTAAAAATTTCTACAATCGCTAAGCGTAGCACATTCTGTTCGATAATGAGTGATCGGTGATTAAAAGTTTTGTCGCGCGGCTGGGTTTCGCGCCCCTTCTGGGCCCTAAATCAATCAAATTTGTGCAAAACTCGCCCCAGTTACCAGGATAATTAAGTTGTGAACAGAGTTATTTTAGTTTTTGATATTGACGGTGTGGTGCGGGATGTGTCCGGTTCCTACAGGCGGGCGATCGCGGATGCGGTGGAACACTTCACGGCTGGTGCTTTTCGCCCAAATTCTCTGGATATCGACTCTCTGAAGTCTGAGGGAGTGTGGAATAATGACTGGGAAGCGTCTTTTGAGTTAGTTTGCCGTTATTTTGAGGCGATCGGGCGATCGAGAAATCAACTCACTCTCAACTATGACGAATTAGTGGCTTTTTTCCAAAGTCGCTATCGCGGGCCCGATGAGCAAAATTGGACTGGTTACATTTGCGACGAACCGCTGCTGTTAAGTCCGGCTTACCTGGAAAATTTAACAGTTGGCGGTGTTGCTTGGGGCTTTTTTAGCGGCGCGATGCGGGCTGAAGCAGCTTATGTTTTGACAGGAAAACTGAGTTTAAATTCCCCTGTGTTGGTGGCGATGGAAGATGCACCGGGAAAACCCGATCCGGCTGGACTTTTCGCCGCAATTGAACAGTTGGAAAACCTGCACGGTTTAGCAAAGAATTTGCCCGTGGTTTATGCGGGAGATACTGTTGCCGATATTTACACGGTGGTGAAGGCGCGGGAATTGCAACCAAATCGGGTTTGGCTTGGTATGGGAATTTTGCCGCCTCATGTTTTGGATGATTCTGTGCGCTGCGAGGCCTATAGTGCAGCGCTGAAAAAAGCAGGTGCTGCAGCGGTTTTGCGGAATGTTGAGGAATTGACGGCGGCGCGGATTCGAGAATTAGTCAGTTGTTAGTTGTTAGTTGTTAGTTGTTAGTTGTTAGTTGTTAGTTGTTAGTTGTTAGTTGTTAGTTGTTAGTTGTTAGTTGTTAGTTGTTAGTTGTTAGTTGTTAGTTGTTATTGGTTATTGGTTAGTTGTTAGGAAAGATGATTCGGCGGTTGAAACAGCGTCTTGTCAAACGATGTCGGCCTGCGCCGGCTGTTTCATAAAGGCGATCGCCAACCAGGATTTGGCATGACAACGAACAACTGCCAACTAACAACTGACAATTGACAACTGCCAACTAACAACAGCCAACTAACAACAGCCAACTGCCAACTGCCAACTGATAACTTTCCCTTTAAGATTATTTTAAGTTCAAGAATTTGTCTAGGGCGCTGACTACAACTGGCGGCCAGCGGCGGGTTTTTGCAACCCAATCGAGGTCTTTGTAGCGGGAATCGAGGCCGACTGCGGCTACCCAATTGCTCTCAGCTTCGCCGCGATTTCCTGCTTCCCAAAGACAGGCGCTGAGGGCGGCTCTCATGTCGGCAAATTGAGGGTATCTGCGGACGATGTTTTTCATGTTGCGAATTGCTTCTTTGGTTTGCCCGTTTTGATACAGTGCTAGGGCGTGGTTGGCGCGAGCAAAGGCGTATTCGGGGGCTAGTTCAAAGGCTTTGTTGTAGTCGGAAATTGCTGGTTCCCATTCTCCTAAACCTGCTTCGGCGTTACCTCGGTTGTTGTAGGCGGCTGGATCTTTGGGGTCTAATTCTAGTACGTGATTGTAGTCGGCGATGGCTTCTTCCCAACGTCCTAAACCTTCTAGGGCGGTGCCGCGGTTGAGGTATGGATCGGGGGCTTCGGGAGCTAGTTCGATCGCCTTTTCGTAGTCAGCAATTGCTGGTTGCAGTTTGTTTTGGCTGACTCTAGAATTGCCTCGATTGCTCCAAGCGGCTGCTTGTGAGGGAAATTTTTCGATGATTTGAGTCCAGAAAGTTTCTGCGGCGGGAAATTTGCCTTCGTTGGTAGCTTCAAAAGCTTTTTGAATGAGTTCTGCTAATTCCTGCTGGGAAGCTGCAATGTCTGCGGGTTGTTCTTGTGCGGCGGCGGGCGCGATGTTTCCCAACCAAACTAACCCGGTTACAATTAATACTGTAAAGAATGTGAACAGTGAGCGAATCATTTTTGTTAGTTGAAACTTTACTAAACATATTATTAACCGAAATTGCGGGCGTTGGTTAGGGGATGTTTGAAAAGTCTCGGCGACTTAAGTCGCAGCTAGACAGACAAAACCTGCCGACGCCGGTTCTGAAAGCCTGGATTTTCTTGAGTTGGCGCAGGCGGACTTTGGTTGTGCAGGAGCGGTTTTGACTGCTAGTTTGTGTAGTCGCTACTAAGGATAATTGAGTGAAAAAACGATTGCTAATTTTGGGCGGAACCGGGGATGCGGCTAAACTTGCTGCCAGAGCGTCTCAAATCGCCGATCTTGAGGTGGTTTCTTCGCTAGCAGGACGCACTCAACAGCCTTTTACTCCAAAAACGGGTACGGTGCGAATTGGGGGGTTTGGTGGGGCGGCTGGGCTGGCGGCGTTTTTGGATTGTAGCCCGATCGACTTATTAATCGATGCGACTCATCCGTTTGCGGCTCAGATTTCTGCTAATGCTGCTGTTGCTGCTGCTGAGTGCAACGTGCCTCATTTGATGCTGGTGCGCCCTGCTTGGGAGATGGTGGAGGGCGATCGCTGGATTGAAGTTGGCAGCCACTCGGAGGCTGCAACGGCTTTATCGAGGCAGTCTCAGCGGGTATTTCTGACGATTGGCAGGCAGGAATTGGCGGAGTTTGCTGGTTTGGATGCTATTTGGTTTTTGATGCGGGCGATCGATCCACCTGCACCAAACACTCCTGTTCCTAACGGTAAATTGTTATTAGCAAGGGGGCCTTTTTCATTGAAAGATGAGCGGGAATTGCTGTTAGAATATCGCATCGATAAAATTGTCAGCAAAAACAGTGGTGGCGCTGCTACCTATGCGAAAATTGTCGCTGCTAGGGAACTGGGAATTCCGGTGGTGATGGTGCAGCGGCCGCAGATTCCCAATGTCGATCGGGTTGCTGATGTGGAAGGGGCGATTTCTTGGTTGGTTGAGCAGTTGAATTGAAAATCACAAGTTACGCACTTCCACTAAAGAAACCGGGTTTTTCTGAATCTGCGCGTGACAACGAAATATTCTCGATAAAAACCCGGTTTCTAACCCCCCGTGCGTCAATTTCTAATTATTTGTTTTGTTCTCAGTATTCAAAGAGTTAAGATGATTATTCATTTCTTGTAAATATGCTTTTAAAACTGGATATTGCGAACTTCTTAGCAGCGGATCTTTTTTCTGGGTGACAATTGTTTCTAAGGGCAGAATCCGATAATTATATTTGTTGTTCAGAGTATAGCGATGTACCCAAGTCGGAATAGTTTTGATGCTGGTAATTTCTGTAGTTTTTTCGGGAAGCTTTTTGCGGATATTTAATTGCAAAATTACGCCTAAATCGGTATATTTTTGAGTCTGACCGGAAATAAAGTTTCCCATTGAATAAATTGCTACAGCTTTGCGGGTTTTCCCGTTTTTTCTGGGGAAGTTAAAGATTTTGTAAGGTTGGACGACGTGGGGATGACTGCCGAGAATGATGTCTGCACCGGCTTTTAATAGATTTTCCACTAATTGTTTTTGTTGGGTGTTTGGCTGTCGCTGATATTCGTCGCCAAAATGCAGGGAAATTGCGATTATATCTGCTCCTTGTTTGCGGGCTTTGGCTATGTCTTTGACTATTTTTTTTTCGTCGATTAGGGAAACTAAGTAGTCTTTGCCTTTGGGTATGGGGATGCCGTTTGTGCCGTAGCTGTAGGCTAGCATGGCTAGTGAAATATTGTTTTTGGTGATGATTAAAGTGCGATCGCCCGTAGCTTTCGATTTGGCTGTTCCTGTGGATGCTATTTGCCGATCGCCCAAATTTGCGATCGTCCTAATTATGCCTGTTTCTCCCCTATCCAAAGCATGATTGTTCGCAGTTGTCAAGATATTAAATCCGGCTTTTTTAGCAGCATCCAGTAATTGAGCCGGTGCGTTGAATAGGGGATAGCCCGTATATCCGCCGGCATCTTTACCCGCTAAGGGTGTTTCGAGATTTCCCGTTACCCAATCGCCTTTTGAGAGGATGCTTTTAACTGGTGCGAAGAAATTGTCAAAATTGTATGTTTGTTTTTTTGCGTCGTAGCCGGAGATTGTTTGGGTACTGTGCATCATGATGTCGCCGACAGCAATTAATTTTGCTTCTTTAATCTCCGACTTTGGCTTGGCCGGAACAGATGCTGCTGCAATTGGCGATGGCGTCCCGCCCCGCAAGCTACGACTTTCTGTAGGCTGCGTGTTAGTTTTTGGGGTTTGGATGTTGCAGCTTGCGATCGAAAGCATGGCAATTACCGAGAGCGATCGACTAAAATTCATGATTTATGATAGTGATACCAGTTCAAAAAAACAATGCAAGTGCAGGCAATATCCCAACTATTATGTCATCAATTAGTTCAAAAAAATTCATGATTTATGATAGTGATACCAGTTCAAAAAAACAATGCAAGTGCAGGCAATATCCCAACTATTATAGGGGTTCTCAAGCTTGGTGAGGTATGCCCTATGCCCTAGGCCCACTCCAAGCACCTCATGTTACGCTCGAAAGGCTATATTTTGTCATCAATTATTCAATAATATAACCCAACACTTTGGGGTTGAAAATACGGGGAAGTTTAAACCAGGTTTTATAGAACCCATTTGATATCTACTCTGCGTAAATCTCAGAAACCGGGTTTCTCTCTATATTTCTCGTCACCCAAGCAAAAACTCCAAGAATACCCGGTTTCTCGCCATGAGCGTAAATCTCAGAAACCAGTTTCTCTCTATATTTCTCGTCACCAAACCCAAAAACTCAAAGATGTCAAATGGGTTCTATACAAGCTTGCACCCGCACCAGGAGGCTAGGCGAAGCCGAAAGTCCTGGTGCGGGTTGAATACCGGGCCGTTAAAATTACCTTATTGTCAGTTGGGGTTGCTAATCGATCCAGACGATCGATAATACCTGCCAATAATTGACAATCTCAAAAACCCGTCCCTACCCAATCATAAATCGCTAAATTCCCTATTGCCGCCACCTGTCAAATTGGTCTTCAGAACAACCATTAATAAATTTATTGTTCACCCAACCATTCAGGATTGTCAAAGTTTCATTAGGAGGATTACCCGAAAATGTCGCCACAATTTTTACCCAATCACCTTGTCTGGTGACGGCCCGAACTCCGTCTCCTCTTTTGAGTTTAGCTACAACCGGGTACTTATTGCCGGGGCCTTTGCGAATGTTGACAGCGCCGCCTTCACCTGTAATAAAAGAGCATTGAGTTTGCTTTTTTAAAGCTTCTACTTTTTGGGAAGAAAGATTTTGCTGTCTGCCAAAAACTGGAAAGCTGTAAAGTGAGAAACTTAAACTTGCAACTGCGGCTGCAATAAAAAAGGCTTTTGATTGAGTAAAACTTAGCATTTATTTGATCTCCTTGGGTTGGCAGGACTTCAGTCCTTGCTACTAAGTGTTATTTTACCGAAGCAAACCATTCGGTGATGCCTTGGGCGATCGCCTCGGCTAACTTCTGCTGTTCTGTCGGATTCACAATCCATTCAAATTCTTCGGGATTAATCATAAATCCCAATTCCATTAAAACAGATGGAGTAACTGCAGGACGAGTCATGGCTAGGTTGTTCCAGAATACACCATAGCTCGGACGGTTCAAATTGGCAACTAAATAATTGTGAAGAAACATTCCCAAACTGTGGGCTTGGGGATGAAACCAGAAAGCGCCGACACCTTTAGTATTAATTGCATCGCCGTTATCCGGCAAGGCATTGTAATGAATCGAAATTGCGATCGCAGGTTCTTCTTTTTGAATCATTTCTACCCTCGGCGGCAAATCCAAATCGACATCTTCCACCCGCGTCATTACCACATTTGCGCCCCGATTTACCAATTCCTCTCGCACTAATTTCGACACAATTAAAGCTACTGTTTTTTCGCGATAGCCCGTGGGCCCCACACCCCCAGAATCTTGTGGCCCGCCGTGTCCCGGATCGAGGAGAATTTTGATTCCCGACAGCGGTTTTGCTGACGAATTCGGCATCATGCTGGTATTCGCAGGAGGATGTTTTAAAGACAACACTAAAGTTGTGCCGTCGTATCTCAATTTGTAGCCCCACTGCTGGGCAGATTTGAGATTGAAAGTATATTGTACTTGGAGCGGCGATGTTTGTTGCCATACCAAACTCGAAATTACTGGGTCATCGTCGAGGCGAATAATATCAGTTTGAGCGGTGGTATTGTACAGTGTTAAAGTGAAGGTGCGTTCTCCTTCTTGCACGGTGACTGGGACTGGTATTTCTAAGGGAAATAAGACCTCTGTCCAGCCTGGAACTTGACGCGATCGCGCGCTGCGAATAATCGATCGCGGAGGCACTGAATCCTTGACAATTCGCACTTCCGATGCTTTGATCCAAGCACCGTAATCGAGCCGAATCCATTCTCCCTCGCGCCCGATAATTGTTGCTCGCGTTCCCTTCGGCAGCGGTGTCATCCGAGAAAAATCTGTACTCGCCCCGGTTCTAGCGACACCAGGATCTGCTGTTACTTCTGCTATTTCTAACTCTGCTGGGGAGAGAATAGAAATCTTCCCAGTACCTTGTTGGCTGATAGTTCGATCGTTCATTGTTAGCTCAAATACTGGCACTCCTAAATCAATTTTTTCTTTTTTGGGTAGGGAGGAGTTAGACTCATTTTCCCCCCTTGCCAAGGGAACATTAGACTCATTGCCCCCCCTTAGCAAGGGGGGGTTGGGGGGGGTTATAGCGCAGCCTTGATACTGTTCGGTGCTGCTTTTGGCGATCGGGGAATTTTCACCTAGCAGTACAGATTTGTTGTCGGGGAGTTCGACTTGCGATCGCGCTTTTAAAGGAATAGTAACGCCAGCCAATTTTACCGCAACTAAAGCATTCGCCGGGGCGATCGCCCCAAAGCAAATATATTCCCCCGGTAAACTCGCGACATCGACTTTCGGCGTCAGGGAATTTTTAGCAAAAGCCAATCCAGCGGGGACTTGCGGCTGATTCGACTCCCGCGTCACCTTAATTTGAACTTGCTGATTTTCGTAACGCAAGGTAAAGACATTTTCGCCTAATTGCAGGGGAAAAGTCGGGGCGAAATGGCCCGCCCCGCTGCGCGGAATTTGTTGGCCATTTACCGATACTTGTCCGGTTGGGGGGGCGGTACCGATTAAAAAAATGCGATCGGCTATTGTTTTGTGGTTGGCGGGAGGATAGGCGACGGACAAAGGTTGAGCGGCAATGGCTGCAGAGGCGATCGCAATTATCATCCCAAACACAATTAATCCTAAAAATTTTCTCATTCTCAATAGGAAGAAGGAATAAGGAAGAATGCTTATAGAGTAGCAGAAAATCTTATAATATACGTAGGTTGGGTTGAAGAATGAAACCCAACTTGTTACATTTCTGCAATCATCTAAGATTTGGCCCAGGGTTTAAGGTTGGGTTTCTCTTTGTTCAACCCAACCTACCAAGCTATCAGGTTTTTTCAGAAATTTAAGTTTTAATCAATTCCGAGGTAGTTCTCCACAGTAAATCCAACCGATTTGCCTGCATCGTCAAATACAAAACATCCCCCGCACTCAGCAAAGGTATAAGCTGTTGCCCGTATAGATTGTGTATAGC